>NZ_JAMQUS010000069.1:0-16377 GCF_025594995.1 Turicibacter sp. GALT-G1 | reverse complement strand
CTACTAGGCTGAATAGTTACAAATAAAATTAGTAAAATTTTGTAACGAATGAATGGTTTGAAAGTCTTATAGATGGAAGCGAGGTGATGGGGTGACAGAGTTTGAGAAGATTTATGCGGAATATTTTCCAGATGTTTATAAGTATGTTTTATCATTATGTCATCACGAGGCAATGGCAGAAGATATTACGCAAGAGACTTTTTTAAAGGCCATTAAAAATATTCATCGATTTAAGGGGGATTGTAAATTAAGAGTTTGGCTTTGCCATATTGCAAAGAATACGTATTTCACAAGTTATAAGAAGAGTAAACGAACTGAGCAATTGCCAGAAGAAATTGCGATGGAGAGCTTTGAATCTAAGCTGATTCATAAAGAAAAAGCATTTGAAATTCATCGAGCTGTTCATCGATTAGAAGACCCCTATAAAGAAGTGTTTAATTTACGGTTATTTGGAGAGCTATCATTTGCTCAAATTGGGGAATTATTTGGAAAGTCAGAAAGTTGGGCACGAGTCACGTTTCATCGAGCTAAACTCAAAGTAAAGGAGGACTTAAAATGAGGATTAGTTGTCAAATCATTGAAGATTTATTACCTCTTTATGTCGATGGGGTCTGTCAGGAGGACACGAAAGCTTTTATGAAGGAGCATTTGCAAACATGTGTTAAGTGTTCAGTAGCTTTAGATCAAATGAAACAGGATGAGTTTAAAGTGATTAAATCAGTTAATATTGAAGAAGCACAAGTGCAGACATTACAATCATTACGACAAAAATTTATGAAAAATAAAATTACATTAATTTTGTTATCAGTCTTTAGCGCAATAGGAATTTGTATTGGAGGTTACTTTTTAATCTTCAGGTTAGAAGTTCCAATTCAGTATAATGAAAGGTTGATTGGAGTTCAAGCGATAGAAGATCGTATGATGGAGTTTAAATTTTTAGAAGATGACTTTTATAGATGCCATCATTTACAACGAACAGTAGAGATTGATGGACAGATGAAAAATATTCTTATGATTTACTACACGAATACAATTTGGACAAAGCTATCCCCTAAGCAACAATTCATTTCTGATAGTGAAAATCTATTTACTGTAGAAGAGCATCAAAATCTCAGTGGATGGACCGAAGCTAATTGGGAGAAAGTTTATATTAATGGTAAGATTGATGCGGTTTATTATATGGTAGCTAATTATAATCATTTATTTGATAAACCATTAGACTCTGTATTGGAAAAAGCAACATTAGTTTGGGAGAGAGAATAAAAAAAGGCGACTGAAGTTTTTCAGTCGCTTTTTGATTAGTCGAAGTATGGAATACCGTTAGCATCGAAGGTAAAACCTTCTCCTAGTGTTTCGTAAACGTGGCTGACACTTACGAAAGCTTGAGAATCAATTTGATAAATGATTTCTTTTAAGGAACTTAATTCACGTTTATTAATAATAGTTAGGATAATCATTTTATCGCTTTTGTTATATGAACCCATACCGTGAATATATGTCGCTCCACGATTCATTTTGTTATGAATAGCATCTGCAATCTCTTGATATTTATCAGAAATAATTAAGACTTTTTGTCCAGCACGGAATCCTTCTTGGAATTTGTCAATCAGTTGAGCTGCAATATATAATCCAATGATCGTGTAAATGGCATTGGTAAATGATAAGAAGATGATCATTGAAATTCCAATAACGATGGCATCAAAAGCAAACATCGTACGTGCCATTGGAATACCGATTTTATCTTTGATAATTTTTGCGATGATATCAACACCACCTGTTGTTCCACCCGCATTGAAGATAATTCCCAATCCTGTTCCAACGCAAACTCCCATTCCGATAGCTGAAATCATCATATCATTTGGAAGTGGTGGAACAATATGTCCTAACGTTTCAAATAAACTTAAGAACACAGATAACATACATGTTCCAAAAATCGTTAACCAGAATCCTTTTTTACTGAATTGACGGTAACCGATGATTAACATCGGGATGTTTAATAATAAGTTACTAACTCCAGTACTTAGTCCGAACAGATGGAACAAAATAATTGTGATTCCTGTAAAACCACCTTCAGCCATCTGATTGGTAACTGCAAAGTTGATGATTCCAAAGGCCATAATAGCTGTTCCAAGTGTAATTAACAATAGTTGTTTTAATAATTTTGTTGACACGCTGAACCTCCTAGATTTTTTTTCCTTTTATATCTTATTATATCACGTTTAGTCGAAGTTAAAATAAAATAAACTATAAAGATAGGCAAATGGTGGAGGGATATAATGAAAAAAATCGTTGTCGGTGGATTAGAAGGCAAAATGGGGAGTTTTCTTGTTGAAGCGATCAAGGCTGAAGAAGATATAGAGTTAGTTGCAGGGGTAAGTGAAGTTGAACAGTTAGATGGAGAGATTCCCATTTATAATGATATTCAAAAAGTTCTTGATGAAGTTGAGTTTGATGTTTATGTAGATTTCACAGTTTATCAGTTTGCCAAAATGGCGTCTGAGGTCATGTTAAAAGCAGGAAAAGCTATTGTCATTGGAACGACAGGTTTTAATAAAGAGGATTTAGATTATTTAAAAACAATAGCTAAAGAAAATGGCGGGAAAGGCGTCATTGCTCCTAATTTTTCAATTGGTGCGATTTTGATTAATAAGTTTACTGAAATTTGTTCGCACTATTTTGATAACTTTGAAATTGTAGAATATCACCATGTGAATAAAAAAGATCAGCCATCTGGAACGGCTACTTATATTGCGAATACGCTAGATTGTGCGCTTAAACGTAAATTAACATCGACTCATGTTCATAGTGTTCGCATGCCAGGTGTTTTAGCGAAACATCAAGTCTTGGTGAGTGATGAATATCAGACGCTAGAACTTATTCATCAATCAAATAGCCGCCATTCCTTTGAAAAAGGAATTATTCTTGCCATTCGCAAGGTTAGTGAATTGGATGAACTAGTATATGGATTGCAACATTTACTTGATTAAAGCCTTCATATCGAAGGTTTTTTTATGATAAAAAAGTAGAGTATGAGTTGATTATCCACTTTAATGTTAAGTATAATAAGAAGAGTATAATTTTGAGATGGAGTGTTAATCATGGAGTTACTTGCAACTGGAAAAATGGTTTTACAAACATTGAATGAAGCGGGATATGAAGCTTATTTTGTTGGTGGCATGGTTCGTGATCAACTAATTAATCTTCCGCTTTATGACATTGATATTACAACATCAGCTAAACCAGAAGTCGTGATGTCGCTGTTTGAAAAAACAATTGCCACAGGATTAGCACACGGAACTGTAACGGTAATCATTAATAAAATTCCAATTGAAGTAACGACTTTTAGAGTAGAGACAGGCTATGCGGATTATCGCCATCCAAATGAAGTGATTTTTACAGCTTCTTTAGAAGATGATTTAAAACGTCGGGACTTTACGATTAATGCCATTGCAAGAGATATTAATGATTGTTTATATGATCCCATGCAAGGGCTAAATGACCTTAACAATCAGTTATTAAAATGTGTAGGTGTACCGACCGAACGTTTTACAGAGGATCCACTTAGAATGCTTCGAGGTATCCGATTTGTTTCCAAGCTTGGGTTTTCATTAGATCACGAAACGTTAGAGGGGATTAAGAAGGTTAGTCCCTTGATTGCACATATCTCAAAAGAGCGTATTAAAAAGGAATTAGAAGGATTGATTCAGGGGAGCTCAAGGCAAGAGGCAATGCATTATTTATATGATACGCAGTTGTTAGAGGCGTTACCTGATTTAGCACCACTTTGTGAGTATCGAAGCTATAATTTTGAATTGTTAACGCATCCGATTTTATTATTTGTACTTGCTAGTCTAAATTTAGAAGAGTTATCAAGGTATTTATCAGCTTGGCCTTTTTCTAAAGAAGAGAAAAAATGTATTCAAGTGCTACGTTCATGTGTTCATTCACCAGTTCCGATGCCTTACTTTACTTATCGTTATGGTGAAACTTGGGCACAACTGTATCATCAACTGATTTGCTTTTTAAATCAGGAGATGAGACCATACGAAGTGATTGAATTACCTCTTCAAACGCGTAAACAATTAGCAATTGATGTAGCAACAATTACAAAAATAATTAATCGCCCAAAAGGGCCGTGGATTCAACAGTTACTAGAGGAGATTGAGTATCAAATTGTAATGAAGCAATTAGTCAATAATCGAGCGGTGCTTATTGAATTTATAAAACAGTACCGATAAGGAGTCAAATATGAATAAAAAAAATAAATGGTTAAAGCGTAGTGTCTTATTAATCATCGTTATTCTTTGTTCAGGTTTAATTTTATTAGCCTCGTATGTTTTACAATATAATAAGACCTTGATGACGTATCAAAAATCGTTAGCTAATTTGCCAGAAGTTTCTGAAGTTTTAGAAATAGCGGAGTATAGTGGTCAAGAGCAGTATTATGTGGCAAAAGTCTTGTTAACATCAAATAAAGAGTATTACTATTTTATTAAAGATAATACCGTTGATTTTAGCTATCCTGTTGAAGAATTGATGACACCTGAGCAAGCCGCACAAAAAGCCCTGTCGCTGATAGCGCAAGGCATAGTAAAACACTATTACTTAGGAATCTACGATGAAAAACCAGTCTATGAAGTATTAGTTTCTTTAGGAGATGAAGAGCATTATATCATTATTGATGCTAAAACTGGTGATGTATTATTACAATTCGATATAAAGTAGGAGAGATTGTGATGTACGAATTATGGAAAGAAAATTTATTAGACTTTAATACGTTATTATTAACAACTTATGGTGAGCTAGGTCTAAATGAACAAGAGTATGTCTTTTTAGTATTATTAGCTCGTTTACTTCAAACAAAGCCAGGAGGATGGACTTTTGCAGAGATTTCAACACATATGACCATTGATGATGCAAATTGTTCATTATTATTTATTAGTCTTGTCGAACGCCAATACATTTCAGTAAGCAGTAAAACAGATTCATTTGGAAAACGATTTGAAGAATATTCAATCTCACCATTATTTGAAAAATTAGAGCGACACTTAAAGCAGAAAAAAACACAGTCTCAATCCTCTCAACGTGAAGAAATTTTTAAAATGATTGAGCAAGAGTTCGGGATTTTAAGTCCACTTGATATTGAGACGATTCATTTATGGATGACAGAGGATAACTTTGATGCGGATTTAATTAAATTGGCTATTCAAGAAATGAACTCGTATCAAATTAAATCGATTCGCTATATTGATAAAATTTTATTAGATTGGAAAAAGAAAAATATTAAGACAGTCGAGGAAGCTAAACGTCAATTAATTGCTTTCCGTCAACGAAAACAAACAGCAGCGACAACATCAACACAAGCCCCTGCTGTCGATCCAAACTTCTATTATGATTGGATGAATGAATAGATAGAGGAGAACATCATGGTATCAAAGAAAAAAGCTGCAGAAATGATCGATGTAATGGAAGAATTATTTCCAGATGCACATTGTGAGTTAAATTTTAAAAATGAATTTGAATTAGTATTAGCCGTTTTATTATCGGCACAAACAACAGATAAAAGTGTGAATAAATTAACAGCTACATTATTTGAGAAATATAAGACACCACAAGATTATCTGAATGTAACATTAGAAGAATTAGAACAAGATATTAAAACCATTGGTTTATATCGAAGTAAAGCAAAAAATATTCAGGCATTATGCCGTTTATTACTTGAAGAATATAATGGTGTTGTACCAAATACATTTGAAGAGTTAGTTAAGTTACCAGGAGTCGGCCGTAAGACGGCAAATGTTGTTTTATCAGTAGGCTTTGATGTCCCACGTATCGCTGTTGATACACATGTCGATCGTATTTCTAAACGCCTTGGATTGGCAAAGGCTGATGATACAGTGTTAGATGTTGAACATAAATTAATGCGACTTATTAAAGAAGAACGTTGGTCTAAATCACATCATTTAATGATTTTCTTTGGCCGTTATCACTGCACAGCTAAAAATCCAAAATGTGAGACATGCCCATTATTTACTTCATGCAAAGAAGGGAAACGTTTAATTAAAAAAGTAAAATAAAAGGATTCCTCATTTGAGGAATCCTTTTTTTATTGAGCTTAATGATTAGATGGTATTAATCTTCTGAACCTTCATTATCAGGCATATCTTCAGGAGTTGTCGGATTATTATTGACAGGTGGAGTTGTCGGATTATTATTGACAGGTGGAGTTGTCGAACCGCCTGCAGGACCTTTTGAAATCGTAATCGTTAATGTTGATCCTGGTGTAATTGAAGATCCGATTCCTGGATTTGAACCGATATATGCTCCACTTGGGATACTATCATGGAATTCTTCTTTAACTTTGACAGTTACTGAGTTTAGGGCAGCCCAAGCTTGATACTGACTAATGAAATCAGGTTCGTTTTTGAAGTTTGGTACAGTTAACTGTGCAGATGCAATAGTAACTGTTAATGTTTCACCAGGAAGTAATGTTCCACTAGCTGGTGATGTTGATAAGACAAGACCATTTGCTATCTCATTTGTCGGAGTCTCAGTATAGGATACTGTAATTCCATTTGCTTTTACCCAATCTTCTACTTGTTGCTTTGTCCAACCTTGCATATTTGGAATATCAACTGGTTTTGAGCAACTATCGCAATCGATCGTAATCGCATTTGAGTTTTCGCTTGTTAATGCTCCTGAATTTTCATAACGTGCCCGAATATAGAAGTCTTTATATTTAGACATATCCCCAATTGAAACATTATCGACTGTTAATGTATTACCTGTTGTTGAACCGAGTAGGATTTCATTTCCATAATGATTTGTGGCATAAACATCGTAAATCGTTTGTCCAATCGTTTGAATTTGTTTAATCATCATACGAAGTTGTGACTCAGTTGGATTTAATGTTGGCACTTGGCTAATCTTTGTTGCTTTAGTGGCTAGATCAGCTGCATAGCTAGCTTTTGATCGAGCCTCATCAAGTGTTAATGTGTAACCTTTAACATGATTCCAAGAGAACTGAAGAGCTGAGCCAGTGTAAGATCCTGTAAAGTTCTGTGGAGTATCTAATTGTTGGAAACGAGTAGATGTTCCGCTTGGTCCATATCCTTTAATAAATAATTCAGAGGATACATATTGGCTTGGTGTGAATTTCGATGGTGATAACACTTCGCCATCTTTATTTCCACTTTCTTGTTCAATGGTGTACGATTGGATACTACTTGGACGAGTTGGCTCTACATAACCTGCTGGATTTAAATACTTCATTAAAGTATTAAATACATACCAAGGTTTTGATTGTGTTGTTTGAGTAATATAACCATCTTTATTATGATTAAATCCAGTCCAAATAGCAGCCGTATAGTAGTTTGAATAACCGACAAACCAAGAATCACGAATAGCATTATCAGGGTAGCCATAAGTGGCACGATCTTTTGGATCTAGATTGGTTGTTCCTGTTTTTCCTGATAAGTACATACCACCAACATTGGCAGTTGTTCCTGTTCCATCTGTCATAACGGTATGTAACATATCTGTTAATAAGTAGGCTGTTTCTTCACTCATGGCACGATGTGATTCTTGATCAGCCTTAATCACTGTTCCATCGCTTGTTACAATCTTTTCAATCATAATGGGTTCGTTATAAATTCCACCATTTCCAAAGGTTGCATAAGCAGCTGCCATTTGTAATGGTGAGAATCCACTTGAAACACCACCAATTGCTGTTGATTCAAATAAAGATCCGTCTGCACTTAGTACTTCTGGTGAGAAAGTAAATCCGAGGTTTTCAGCAAATGTTTTCACATTATCAGCACCTGCTGCATTAAATGCTTTTACGGCTGGTACGTTTAATGATTTATTTAATGCATAACGAATAGTCATGCGACCTTGATAGATATGATTATAGTTATGAACAATTTGTCCACTTCCATCTTGGTAAGTATATAACTCATCATCAACAGTTGTACCTGTTCCCCATTTTAAGTATTCAATGGCAGGTCCATAGGCAAAGATTGGTTTTGCTGTTGAACCAGGTTGGCGTTGAAGTTGAGTGGCGAAATTTACCCCACGTTCGATACCTTCTTCATTCACCCCACCACCGATGGCACGAACTTGACCGGTTTGTGTATCCATAAACACAATACCCGATTGAATATCTGTTTTTGAATTCGCAAGCCCAGTAGCAGACCAGTCAACATAGTTGTTAGTATTTTGGATATCGTAGATGAGTTCTTGAGCTTCAGGATCCATGGTTGTATAAATTTGTAATCCTGAGTATGGATTTAAACCATATTTATTTTCAACTTCATTTAAGACAGCATCAATAAATGATTGATATTTTGTTTTATCAGTTGTTTCAGACTCAGTGTAGACTAGCATATCTGTAATAGGCTCAGCTGCTGCTAAGTCTGCTAAGTCTTGAGTAATGTAGCCATGCTTCACCATAAGTTTCAATACAGTATCACGACGTTTTTCAGTTGCATCTGCGTAATGATCGGGGCGATAGGTTGCAGGTGATTGAACGAGTCCTGCTAAAGTCGCTGCTTGTGCTAATGTTAAATCGTTAGCAGTTGTTCCAAAATAGTATTCTGCAGCTTTTTGAATCCCATTAACACTTCCTCCAAATGGAGAGTAGTTTAAATAGGCTTCAATGATTTGTTCTTTTGTTAAGACTTTTTCAATTTGAATAGATAAGTATAGCTCTTTAATTTTACGATCGATGCTTTTCTCACTTGTTAAGTGAGTTTGTTTAATTAACTGTTGAGTTAATGTACTTGCTCCTTGATCAAAGTCACCTGTTGAAAGATTAGATAGAGCTGCGATTAAGAAACGTTGCCAGTCGGCTCCTCCATGTTCATAGAACTTTGAATCTTCAGTTGCGACAATAGCATCAATTAAAACGGGAGAAATCTCATCATAAGAAACCCATTCACGTTTTTGAATTCCGAGTTCATCAAGCACATTTCCATCTTTATCATAAATAACTGTTGATTCGGTTGCATAAATTTTTGAGATATCTAGTTCTGGAGCTGTTTCAATTGTTTTGAAAATGATGAAGCTCCCAATCATCATTGCTGCAATTCCCCCCAGCAGCCCAACTAATACGAATGATTTAAAAATTGTTCCGATAGCTTGGAGTAGGGTGAGAGAGAATTTATTACCATTATTTTTCTTCATCTAAGTCACCGCCTTTACGATTATAAGAAAAGTTCTTCAACCACTTTTAAGTAATCGATTCTTGGAAAGGCACCTTCAGGAATTTTTGTTCCATATTGTGCAAATTCTTCACGCCTAATTGAGCGTCTATTACCTAATTTATATTCTTGCCAAAACTTTGCAAGGTTTTCACAAGGTAATAAATAAATTTCATTAAATTTTGAAAACTTCACGAGTAGAAACGTAATTCCACCATGTTTTTTAACTTCAATCATATGATTGACTTGATGTTCATGTAAGTTTTGTAAAGGAAAGATAGTAGCATTTGAAGTCTCTTTTGCTTCGAAATCAATATATCGCCCTTTAAAAATCCCATTAAAGTCAGTCGTTGATGGGGTGCGGAAGTAAGCCTCTGTGATGACAGCAGCCGCACGTTTAGGGTAATGAACTTTAACAATTTGAACAGGTGTTGGTTTTTTGTGGATGACAGCTTTGTTTGCTGCTAAATAGTGTTCATTTGATTTTGCTAAATCATCTTCAAAAGACATCCCACGTTTTCCAAATGAAATGGTTTTTTCACTCGTAAGTGTTGCTTTCTTTTTATGAGGATAATTTACCACAGAATTATACACCTCCTAAGTGTATATCTTATCAAATAAAAGGAAAAAAAGCTAACCTTTCATGATATTTCATCAGGAATTCACACAATTTTCAACGCTTATGGATATTATTAACAATTGACTTTTTTGAAGAAGTTTGACATAATAGTATTCCGATAGCATTCGGGTAATTGCGCTGTCATTTATGACGGTGAGGAAAGTCCATGCTCGCACAACCTGCGATGGTTGTAGTGTTCGTGCCTAACGAAACAATAAGTTAGGGCAGTCAAGTTTCTTGGCTGACGGCTGGGAAAATACCTAAGTCGTAAGATATGGTATGAGTACCTTTAAAAGTGCCACAGTGACGATGTCGATCGGAAACGAGAGACGTGGAACGGGTAAACCCCACGAGCGAGAAACCCAAATTTGGTAGGGGCACTCCTAAAGCGGAATTGAACGCATATGGGAGGTAGAGAGTCATCTCTACAGACAGATAATTACCACCTAAGTACGAGGAGGCATCCGTTTGAGTACGACGGTACAGAACATGGCTTACAGATTGCTATTTATGCACTAAATTAAACGATAAGGCACAACATTTAAGTTGTGCTTTTTTTAATGATTCTTTTAGACGAAAATGTATGAATTAATTAAATTGACTAAACATATGAATGATTAGAGATGAACAATTTGAAAAAATCTGAATAAACGATATGAAAAATAGTCATACCTTGAAAAAAATCCCTTTATTTACTTTTTTATTAAATATAGGTATGCTATTATTAATTTAGTTTGCTTTTATGGATGTTTATGGGAGGTGCCGAAATGGATTTTTCAAATAAAGAAAACAATCAACAATTAGCTGATTATTTGCGCGAACAACGTCAAAATCGCCATCTTAATTTAGAAGATGTAGCTGATAAGATTGGGGTTCCAATTCAGCATTTAAAAAATATTGAAAATGGAAATTTTGATCGCTTTGATACTTTTTATTTGAAAATGTATATTAAAAAATATGCAACATACTTATCATTGAATGTTGAGGAGTTATATCAACAGTTTTATGGGAGTCAAATTCAGAAAGAAGTTGAAGTGAAAATTCATAAACAAAAAGTGCAAAAACGTAATCGTAATTTAGGGCGCGTTGCAGGATTAGTATGTGCTGTTTTAGTCATTGCTCTTGGAGTCTTTTACGTAGTAGATGTGGTGAAAAATGCTACGCCTAAAGCGGACAATAATATTGTTATTAATAATCCAAATTCATCAGAGATGGTTGAAAAGGATGAAGAAACACCTGAAACACTAGAGGAAACACCCACACAAGTACCGGAAGAAAAACCACAACAGCCAGTTACAACAGTATCAATGGTTTCTCAACAAAGTAAGGAAGTTATTTTTGATATTGTTACAGATCAAACGGAAGCTGATTTGAAATTAGATTTTACTGCTCCTTGTTGGTTAAGTTTAAACTTAGGTGATCAAAGTTTAATTCCTGGAGAAACATATCAAGCGGGTGGGGTATTTGAACAAAAAATTGCAGGTGATCAATTTGGGACATTAGAGTTTAATGTTGGAGATGCAACAGCAGTTAAAATTTCAGTAAATAATCAAGTGATTGATTTTGAGCCTTCAACCCCCCATCAATACATAAAAATTAATATTAAAACTGAGTAGGTGAGAGAGTATGAACTTAGCAAATAAGCTAACGTTATTACGTGTTATTTTAATTCCATTTTTTATTGTTTGTTTTTATATTCCAAATTTAGTGGTAAATACGATTTCAGTAAATAATTATTTAATTCCATATGCTAATCTTTTAGGTTTAGTGATTTTCTTACTAGCGGCTATCACCGATTTTATTGATGGTTATATTGCTCGTAAATATAACATGATTACTGATTTTGGAAAGTTCATGGACCCATTAGCAGATAAACTATTAGTAACAGCTGCGTTATTAATCTTACTTGAAAATGGATTGATTGCGGGATGGGTTGTGTTTATTATTTTAGCACGTGAATTTATTGTTACCGGATTTAGAACGATTGCTGCTTCGAAAGGTGTTGTAATTGCTGCTGGATGGCTTGGCAAAATTAAAACGGTTGTTCAATTTATTATGATTTCAACGTTATTATTATTAAATTATCCATTTGAGTTATTTAATTGGCCAGTCGATCAAATCTTTGTTGCATTAGCTGTTGTTTTAACAGTAGCATCAGGAGTCGAATACATTTATAAGAACCTTCATATTTTTGATGAAGCTAAATAAAAACAAAAAAGCGAAAATTTGTTCGCTTTTTTGTTGCTTTTAAATAAAAAATAGTTTATTATTGAAATAAATTCGAGGAAATTTGCATCAAATTGGGTATGTTAAATGTAGATAAAAATATAAAATTGGAGGATTAACAATATGAGTAATAATCGTGAAGCAGCTTTAATGCAAGCTTTAAAAAGCATTGAAAAGCAATACGGTAAAGGCTCAGTTATGAAACTGGGTGAAAAAACAGATACGCGTATTGAAGTTGTATCGTCAGGATCATTAGCTTTAGATTCTGCTTTAGGTGTCGGTGGATATCCACGTGGACGTGTTGTAGAAATTTATGGACCAGAAAGTTCAGGTAAAACAACGTTTGCTTTACATGCGATTGCAGAAGTTCAAAAAGCTGGTGGAACAGCAGCGTTCATCGATGCAGAACATGCATTAGACCCGGCATATGCAGCTAAATTAGGTGTAGACACAGATGAATTATTAGTTTCACAACCTGATACAGGTGAACAAGCATTAGAAATTGCTGAAGCATTAGTTCGAAGTGGTGCAATCGATATTTTAGTTGTCGATTCAGTTGCAGCCCTTGTGCCACGTGCGGAAATTGAAGGTGAAATGGGAGACTCACACGTTGGGTTACAAGCTCGTTTAATGTCACAAGCCTTACGTAAGTTATCAGGGGCCATCAATACAACCAAAACGATTGCTATTTTTATTAACCAAATTCGTGAAAAAGTTGGAGTTATGTTTGGGAATCCTGAAGTAACACCTGGTGGACGTGCCTTAAAATTCTATTCAACAATTCGTTTAGAAGTACGCCGTGGAGAAACTATTAAATTAGGAACTGACATTGTTGGAAACGTCGCAAAAATAAAAGTGGTAAAAAATAAAGTGGCTCCACCTTTTAAAGCGGTTGAAGTAGACGTTATGTATGGTGAAGGAGTCTCTAAACAAGGTGAGATTTTAGACCTTGCAGTGGATTACAATATCATTGAGAAAAGTGGATCTTGGTATTCGTACAATGGTGAGAAAATGGGACAAGGACGTGAAAATGCGAAATTGTTCTTAAAAGAAAATCCATTTATTATGGAAGAGATTGCTGATTTAATCCGTGCGGAATTAAGTATTCCAACATCTAATGCTGAAGACATGATGTCAGAAGAATAAAAAGGTGTCTTTGAAGTTGAAACTACTTAAAAACTAAGTCTTAACAAAATTAAAAGATTAAAAGGAATTTAGTGATTGAAAAAACCTGAGAAAATAGACCAGTTGGGCGCTTTTTTCTCAGGTTTTTGTTTATTTTTGGATGATTTTTAGGACATTAATTTAATGATAGAGTCTTTTTTAGTTACCTCCAAAAATTGGGACACTTTTTTTAGATTGTAGTGGAATTCTTGACATGTTATTACAATAATATTAAAATAAACAATGTAGTATTATATCATAATACTAATTATCTTAAAACTATAGAGCCGTTAAATAGATCTATGGCGGATAATCGTATATCAAATAATTGGAGGTGTGCATATGATTGAATTTATCATCTCCATTTTGCTAGTAGGGATAGGGTTAGTTATTGGGTATTTTATGAGAAAGAAAGTGTATGAAGCTGAGTTAGAGAGAGCTCAACAAACAGCTACACATATAATCTCAAAAGCTGAAAAAGAAGCGGAATCAAAAAAGAAAGAAGCACTTTTAGAAACGAAAGAAGAAGTTCAACGACTTAAAGTTGATGCAGAACGTGACATTAAGGAGAAGAAAACGGAACTCGTACGTTTAGAAGAGCGTTTAGTACAACGAGAAGAGACGATTGATCGTCGTATTTTAAATTTAGAAAAGCGCGAAATTGCTCTTGAGAAAAAAGATGAAGCTATCGCTGAAAAACAACTCGAACTAAAAGAACTAAAAAGCAAAGTGGAAGAAACTTTAGAAGGACAACGACAAAAATTAGTCGAAATTTCAGGCTTAACAACAGAAGAAGCTCGTGACATTATCTTTAGACAAGTTGAAGATGAGATGTCTCACGAAGTTGCTAAGTACATTAAAGAAGAAGAAGAGAAAGCTCGTTTAGAAGCTGATAAAAAGGCGAAAGAATTAATCGTCTTAGCGATTCAAAAATATGCTTCAGAACAAACAAGTGATTACAGTGTCAATGTAGTGAACTTACCAAGTGATGAGATGAAGGGACGTATTATTGGTCGTGAAGGACGTAATATTCGTACGATTGAATCATTAACGGGGGTTGATTTAATCATCGATGATACGCCTGAAGCAGTCGTTTTATCATGTTTTGATCCAATCAGACGTGAAGTGGCGCGCATTACATTAGAAACATTAGTTCAAGATGGTCGAATTCATCCAGCGCGTATTGAAGAAATTGTAGAAAAGACACGTCGTGAAGTTGATTTACGTGTTCGTGAATACGGAGAAAATGCGGTATTTGAAGTTGGAATTGGAAAAGTTCATCCGGATTTAATGAAAATTTTAGGACGCTTAAATTATCGTACAAGTTATGGGCAAAATGTTTTAAAACACTCAATGGAAGTAGCTTTCTTATCAGGAATTATTGCTGCAGAACTTGGAGAAGATGTAAAGTTAGCAAAACGTGCCGGATTGCTTCATGATATCGGGAAAGCGGTTGATCATGAGGTTGAAGGTAGCCACGTTGAAATTGGTATTGAGTTGGCAACTCGTTATCGCGAACACCCAGTTGTTATCGATGGAATTGCATCTCACCATGGAGATCGTGAACCTCAAAGTTTAATTGCAGTCATTGTTGCAGCGGCAGATACATTATCGGCTGCAAGACCAGGTGCACGAAGTGAATCATTAGAGAACTACGTGAAACGTCTAGAGCAACTCGAAAATATTGCTTGTCGATTCGAAGGGGTTGAAAAAGCCTTTGCGATTCAGGCAGGACGTGAAGTACGTGTTGCGGTTATTCCTGAACAACTTGATGATGTTCAAGCACATCGTGTTGCGCGTGAAATTCGTCAAACGATTGAAAATGAGCTAGAGTATCCAGGAAATATTAAAATCACAGTTATTCGTGAAACTCGAGCTGTGGAAACTGCAAGATAACACGCTAAATTTATGTGATTGACTAAAGAGCTATTAATGTGTTAGCATTAATAGCTCTTTAATATGTATACTAATTCTATAAAAGTAAATACAGATTTTAAGTAACCACTAGAAAGGCTGATAGAATGAAAATTTTATTTATTGGAGACATTTATGGATCGCTAGGACGCCAAATGATTCAAGAACAATTACCGAAAATTAAGGAGACTTATAAACCTCACTTCATTATTGCAAATGGTGAAAATATTTCTCATGGAAAAGGAATTAATGAAAAGTATTATAAGTTTTTATTAGAGCAAGGTGTTAATGTGGTCACACTTGGAAACCATACGTGGGATAATCGTTCTATCTTTGATTTTATTGATGATGCAGATAAGTTAGTTCGACCAGCAAACTTCCCGGAATCAAATCCAGGAAAGGGTTTAACCTTTGTTAAGTTTAATTCACATGAAGTGGCTGTTATTTCAATCCAAGGACGTACATTTATGCCAATGATTAACTGTCCATTTGAAAAAGTTGAGCAGTTAGTTGAAGAGGCAAAGAAACGTACTAATATTATTTTTGTCGACTTCCACGCGGAAGCAACAAGTGAGAAAGTAGCTATGGGGTACTTCTTAGATGGACGTGTAAGTGCTGTTGTAGGAACACATACACACGTACCAACAGCTGATGATCGTGTTTTATCAAAAGGAACTGCTTATATTACTGATGTTGGAATGACAGGACCTTTAGATGGGGTAATCGGTGTTGAACGTGAAAATGTAATTAATAAGTTTCTAACTGGATTACCGATTCGTTTTAATGCTGTTGAACAAGGGGCAGCACAGTTAAATGCTGTCTTAGTTGATATTAATGAGAAGACGGGGAAAGCTTCATCTATTCAACGTATTAATTTGAAGAAAGAATCAACTTTATAAAAATTAGTCATGTATTAGGGTGAGAGAGCATAGACTTACTGTGTAAAACAAAACAGAGGGGGACTAGTATGGAAGTATTAAAAGTATCATCAAAATCTAATCCTAATTCAGTTGCGGGTGCTTTAGCAAATGCATTTCGTGAAAGAGGGCTTGTTGAAATTCAGGCAATTGGAGCAGGAGCATTAAATCAAGCAGTGAAAGCCATTGCTATTGCTAGAGGATATGTAGCACCGACTGGTAAAGATTTAATTTGTATTCCAGCGTTTACTGATATCTTAATTGATGGAGAAGAACGTACGGCAATTAAACTGATTGTTGAATCAAGACAATAGTTTTGAATCGAGTAGGAGATAAT
>NZ_JAMQUS010000068.1:0-10251 GCF_025594995.1 Turicibacter sp. GALT-G1 | reverse complement strand
ACACCAGTTGACAAAGAACCGATTTCAATTACTTCTATACATAAAAAAAATCCTGTTGAATAACAGGATTTATAAAAAGGAAGTATTCCTTATTTTTTCTCGCGATGAGCAGTTGATTTACGGCAACGTGGGCAGTATTTATTCATCTCAAGACGTTCTGGGTTATTACGTTTATTTTTCTTAGAAATGTAGTTTTCTTCACCGCAAACTGTACATTTTAATGTAAGATTTACTCGCACTAAAATCCCTCCAATCTAATAACAACTTCTACATTATAGCATGAGAGACTACAAAAAACAAAGTTTTTTTTATCATTTTTGTACTATAAAGTGATTCTTTGTTGTTTAATATTGTGTGTAAAAATTATAACAAATGCTTGAACATGGCTCAAGTCCTATTTTTAACTAATTTATACCTAATTTAAAAATAGTTGTCATATTAGTATAACTCTTCTATATAATAGGATATTTTTCCCTATCTCATACATACTGAGTGAATATTTTTATTGAATGTTAGTTCGAATCATCAGCAGAAACTTGTTCGTCTGCCGGAACTGTTAACTCGTCCGTTTCTACAGCATTGTTTTGAACATTCGCTCGTTCCTTTTTCAAATCAAAATACGCTTGCATCGCTCGCTCCCCAATTTGTAACGAGATAGGATGTGATTGACTCGCTAATTCACCTTGTGGGACAACAACTGAAATTGCAACCTCTGGATTATCCGCGGGAGCATAAGCGATTAACGTACGGTTATGCACATCAATCAATTCTCCATTTGCATCTTTGATATACTTTCCTTCCTCATCACGTGCGTACTCCTGGGCTGTCCCTGTTTTTCCTGCCGGATTATATGTTGCTTTTGCAAATACTGAATATCCTGTCCCACCTGATTGTTGCAACGCTGCAACAAAACCTTGATGAACACGATTGAAGTATGTTTGATCTAACTCAACGACATTTAATAAGTTAGGCGTAAATCCTTTAACCAGTTGTTTACCACTCACATCATCATTTGAGGGTAAATAGACTTCTTTAACAAGTGTTGGTGCAAATCGTTTCCCACTTGTCGCAATTGTTGACACATACTGCACTAACTGCATTGGCGTATAAAGGTCAGCCTGTCCAATCGCAAAGTCAAGTAACTTCCCTGGTGTACGTTGAGACTCTATCAGGCCAGTTGATTCATTCGGTAAATCAATGCCAGTGCTCACACCTAAACCAAACTCATTAAACGTTGAACGATATTTCTCAAAAGCGTCTAAATCAAGGTTAAGGGTCATATATGGAGAATAAGAAGATCCCCCCATTGAAATTGTTTGCTGGAAGAAATAAACGTTACTTGAAAACTTTAAGGCAGCTACATCATCAACCCCTCCAAGATTTTTCCATGATCCTTTAATTAGACCACCTTTGAAATACATCTTAGTATCAGTGATTGTTTTTCCTGGCCATGAATCGCCATACTTAAATCCTGTTAATAAACTGGCACCTTTAACAACTGACCCCACCGTAAATGAGTTTTGGAAAGTTCCAAGAGAATTGTCGATAATTTTATAATCTTTAGCTTCTTCGTCCCACTCAATAATATTTCCCGTCATAGCTAAAATTTCACCCGTATTTGGATTGGTCATGACAATATAAGCTTCACGTAAATATTGCGTCGTTGACGAATTTTTTTTCGCATTTATTAACTCTTCTTTGACGATTTGATTTACAGCTGCCTGTAACTCGGCATCAATGGTTAATACTAATTCATAGCCACGTTGACCTTCATAAATCGCATCATAGTTTGACGTCTCATTTTCATTCGTTAAGACATACTGTGATTTATAGCCTCGAAGAAGGGGCTCATAATAAAGTTCTAATTGTGATAATCCCACACGATCATTTGACTGATAATCATGGGCCTTGTAATAACTAGATAAAGTCGCTGGTAATCCTTGTTCATAGGTTGAAACACGTCCATAAATAGGATGCCACTCTGCTACGCTTGGATAAGTACGATCCCAATCCACCTCTGTATTAACGCCTGGCATTTCTTCTAAGTGCTCACTCACAATCGCAACTTCATCTTCTGTCGCCCCTTTTTTAATAATATTCGACGTTAAATTCGTTCCTTTTTTCATGTTAATATAAATCGCATGCGTCTCTTTATCATGATCGGTTAACTGTTCTAACATCTCATCCGTGATACGACTCAACTGCAATTGATAAAGCTCTTTATCCTCTAAAGTCTTTGCTTCTTCTTTGGTATATAACTCTTTCGCTTCATCCTCAAACTTTTCAAGATATAAGTCTTTCAAATCACGTGATGTTAACTTGGTGAAGTCAACATCAATTAAATCTGCTAATTGACTTGCAATTTCTTTCATTTCACTCTCACTAACGTCTGAATATCGTTGATACGTAATCGTACTCACCGCTTCATTATCAACGAGTACATCCATATTGCGATCATAAATGACCCCACGAGGTACATTTTTTTGTAATTCAATAGTGGATGTTCGATCAATATAGGCTTGATAATCAGCCGAATACGTCACCTGAATGGCATATAAACGAAAAACAACAACTAAAAATAAAATAAGGCAAACACCCTTTAGAACATGTATCCTAAAAACTAATGACTTAATTAGTTTTAAAAACTTATCTATCATGATCCTACACCTTTCCACTCTAACTTCTCACTTATTATATCATAATTGAAAAGAGGCCAATTGAATTTTTTGTGTAAAAACTATTCTTAGTATGATGAATTTTCAATTGATTGTTTCAATGAAAATCACTTTCTTTCTTTACTTTAACTCTCATGATTATCTAATAACTTTTTTAGGATTAAACATCAAAAAAACTGGTCATTTTTCATACCAGTCTTTAGCCATTATTTATTCATTGCCTCTTCGTAACGTCGCTCTACTTCATCCCAATTAATAATCTCAAAAATAGCATCCACATAATCAGCACGACGATTTTGATATTTTAAATAGTAGGCATGTTCCCATACATCTATATTCAATAAAGGAGTATAGCCCGCACTTAATGGTGAATTTTGATTTAATGTTTTAGCAACTTGTAATTTCTTTTGATTATTTAAAACAAGCCACCCATATCCTGAACCAAATTGACTGATTGATGCTTGACTTAGCAGCTGCTTTAATTGATTGAAGCTACCAAAGGTTAGATTAATCTCTTTAGCTAACTTTCCATAAGGTTTTCCTCCCCCATTCGGAGATAAACTATAAAAGTATAAGTTATGGTTAGCATAACCCCCTCCTTGATTAATCACATCTTGTCGAATATCAGCTGGGATTTCTTCTGGTTGACTTAACACCTCTTCAATGCTTTTCCCTTCAAAAAATGAAGGGTAACGTTTAACTAACTCATTTAACTTATCTAAATAGGCTTTATGATGCTTCGTATAATGAATCTCTACTGTTTTTGCATCAATAATGGGTTCTAGTGCATTATAAGCATAGGGTAATGGTGGTAAAGTATAACCGGCCATCCTAATCCCCCTCCTTTAATTTTAAGTATAATAGTTGAAACACTTTAGAATTATTATATAATTAATACAGATAAAATATGCCAATCTGGCACTTTATCTTAAAAGAAGCTAAATTGTGGGGTGAAATTCGATGTCAATAATCACACATCGTAACAATACAAAACGTGTTAAAGTTGGAGAATTATACATTGGTGGTGCTAATGAAGTTATTATTCAAAGTATGACAACGACAAAAACACACGATATTGAAGCAACGGTTGAGCAAATTAACCGCTTAGCTAAAGCTGGGTGTCAACTTGTTCGAGTGGCATGTTTAGATGAAACAGATGCCAAAGCTTTAAAAGAAATTAAAGAACGTATTACCATTCCATTAGTAGTAGATATTCATTTTGATTATCGTTTAGCGTTAATAGCCATTGAAGCAGGCGTTGATAAAATTCGCATTAATCCAGGTAATATTGGAAATGAGGAAAAAGTGCGCCAAGTCGTTGAAGCAGCTAAGGCTAAACAAGTTGCTATTCGAATTGGTGTTAACGCAGGTTCACTAGAGAAAAATATTTTACAAAAGTATGGGAAAGCGACACCTGAAGGAATGGTGGAAAGTGCTAAATTCCATGTTCAAATTTTAGAAGAACTTGGATTTGAAGATATTATTATCTCATTAAAAGCCTCAGATACTGACTTAGCGATTAAAGCTTATGAATTAGCAGCTCAAACCTTCTCTTATCCACTACACTTAGGAATTACAGAAGCGGGAACAGTTTTCTCTGGGACGATTAAAAGTTCAATCGGTCTTGGTATCTTATTAAATCAAGGAATTGGAAATACGATGCGTGTCTCATTAAGTGCTGACCCAGTCGAAGAAATTAAAGTCGCACGTGAAATTTTAAAGAATTTCGGATTAATCAAAAATGCACCAACCCTCATTTCATGCCCAACATGCGGACGTATCCAATATAACTTAATTCCACTTGCACAACGTGTAGAAGACTATCTAACAACGATTCCTCATGATATTCATGTGGCCGTTATGGGATGTGCGGTCAATGGTCCAGGTGAAGCTAAAAATGCTGATATCGGGATTGCTGGTGGACGTGGTGAAGGATTACTTATTAAAAATGGAGAAATCATTCGTAAAGTACCTGAAGATCAAATGTTTGACACATTAGTTGAAGAAATTCAATTACTTGTTAAAGAACGTGAACAACAAAATAACTAACAAAAACGAGGAGATGAACTCCTCGTTTTTATAATTTAAAATAAGTCACAATTGTTGTACTTTGGTTTGTTTTTGTTTTAATGACTCTTGATTCTTCTCTTACATTTTCATGAATGGATTTAAAACTTGATAATTTTATATTTATTATATTATTTTTTAAAAATAACTTTATATAGAGAGAAGTAACCGTTGTCTTTAAAAAACGACTCATTTTTTAGAACGTTTTGTCATAGGATACATAGTATAAATGAGTATGGCTCATTTATTGCAAAAGGGGGAATCGCTATGTATGAGTTATTAAAAGCTACCTTAATGCAACTTACGATTGAAGATTTAATCTTATTAAATTCTAAAAATGACCTGCGAATCGATGCTAGTGATTTGGAATGTTTTCATTACGTATTAACCAATTACTGGAACGAAGTCATCGATGAAAGTTCTTTATCCTTAAACCACGATCAATTACGTACTCATCTAAATACGTCTAATATATCAAAATATCACGAACTTATTACAAACATTAAACGCAATGTCATTTTCAACAAAAAATAACCATCCATTTGGATGGTTATTTTTATTATTATAGACGTCCTAAGTTATAGGATAAAAATTACCCGATAATATCCACCGTTGTATTTTTATTTTTGAAAGATCAAGTCAGTTCAAATTACTTTGCGGATTATGTGGGTTTTCCTATGCGTGAAAGCATGCTTGAACACTACAATTTAGTACAGAGGAAATGTATAAGCAATACCAAAGTTTATAAAGATGTTCTGATTTACAGAAAAGATTATACGCTCTCGAAACTCGAAAAGCACTTTCTTAACTTCTTATGCAATCAAAAAGAAACTATGTATGATGCAAATCGAAAAAGAAGGTTCAACTATTGAATTGAACCTTCTTTTTCGATTTGTATATAAGCATTATTTAGACGATAAATATTCATCTATGGCTATGGCCGCCATTTTACCTGCTCCCATTGCTGAAATTACTGTTGCAGCGCCGGTAACGGCATCACCACCTGCATAGACAGCTTCACGTGAAGTAAGACCGTCTTCATTTACAATGATACCGCCTCTTGAGTTGACTTCAAGACCTTCGGTGGTGTTTTTAATAAGCGGATTCGGTGAAGTTCCGATCGAAATAATCACGGTGTCGACAGACAACACAAATTCTGATCCTTCTACTGGAATCGGACGCCGGCGGCCTTTTTCATCAGGCTCACCGAGTTCCATCTTAATACATTTCATACCTGTAACAAATCCATTTTTCGGATCAAACTTATCGTCGGGATTGTCATAACCCAAAATCTCAATAGGATTGTTAAGCAATCTGAACTCAATTCCCTCTTCTATCGCATGCTCAACCTCTTCCTTACGTGCAGGAAGCTCCTCCATAGAACGACGGTAAACAATATACACCTTTTCGGCACCCAAACGAAGGGCTGTTCTTGCGGCATCCATAGCAACATTCCCCCCCCCCACAACAGCCACCTTACCGCCTTTCATAATAGGTGTTTCGGGATTTTTAAGGTAGGATTTCATAAGGTTGCTACGGGTTAAAAATTCATTAGCAGAATAAACCCCTTTAAGACTTTCACCGGGGATTCCCATAAAGTTAGGTAGGCCTGCTCCCGAACCGACAAACACGGCCTCATATCCCATATCAAAAAGTTCGTCAACGGTGAGTGTTTTACCAATAACAACATTAGGCTCAATATCAACACCGAGTGCTTTAAGTGTGTCGACCTCTTTAGCAACAATAGATTTGGGCAGACGGAATTCTGGAATACCGTAAACAAGCACACCACCAGCGGTATGTAGAGCTTCAAAAACCGTAACCTTATAGCCTTTTTTAGCAAGGTCACCCGCACAGGTAAGCCCAGAAGGACCTGAACCTACAACCGCAATCTTGTGTCCATTTGATTGTGGCTTACCAGGCGCCTCGGCTGCATTTTCGTTGTGCCAATCAGCAACAAAGCGTTCAAGTCTACCTATACCCACAGGTTCAAACTTTATACCTAAAGTGCACTTACTTTCACACTGTGTTTCTTGCGGACAAACTCTACCACAAACAGCAGACAATGAAGATGATTTTGAAATCACTCCATAAGCGCCTTCAAAGTCGCCGTCTTTGATTTTTGCAATAAAATCGGGAATATTGATATTTACAGGACATCCCTTAACGCAGGGCTGATTTTTACAGTTTAAACAGCGCTGTGCTTCGGCGATTGCAATTTCCTCTGTGTACCCAAGTGCAACCTCGTCAAAGTTATGAGAACGAACCTGCGGCTCTTGCGTAGGCATTTCATGCTTTTTAGGATTTATAGCCATTTTGTATTTCCTCCTTATGCCTGTTTAAACAGGTTGCAGGTTTCTTCGTATGCATGACGCTCAAAGTCCCAATACATTTTGCCCCTCGATATTGCTTCATCGAAATCTATTTCATAGCCGTTGAACTCAGGTCCATCAACACAAGCAAACTTGGTAACCTTTTTGCCGTCTTGATTTAAAGTCAATCTGCAACCACCGCACATACCTGTACCGTCAATCATAATCGGGTTCATTGACACAGTAACAGGTGTTCCGTAAGGTCTTGCAGCCTCGACTACAAATTTCATCATAACAAGGGGACCTATTGTGATAATCATATCAAATTTTTCACCTGCTTCGAGCATTTCGGTAAGAGGTACGCAAACATTACCTTTTCTACCGTAAGAACCGTCATCGGTCATAAGGTGCAACTTTTCAGAGCAAGCCTTAAACTCATCTTCAAGAATAACAAGATCACGCTTTCTAAAACCGATAATGCTTGTAACCTCCCCACCCATTTCGTGAACAGCCTGGGCAATAGGCATGGCAATAGCACACCCAACACCTCCGCCTACAATGCAAACCTTTTTAAGACCTTTAATATGGGTAGCAACACCAAGCGGGCCTACAAAGTCCTGAATGGAGTCCCCCTCGTTTTTATGATTAAGCTTTTCAGTAGTAGCACCCACTATTTGAAAAATAATTTTAACTGTGCCATTTTGCTTATTTGTTCCTGCAACAGTAAGCGGAATACGCTCGCCGTCTTCATCAACGCGCAAAATGATAAACTGACCGGGGAGTGCCTTATTTGCTATAAGCGGAGCTTCGATTTCCATTTGCGTTACGGTAGGATTCAAAATTCTCTTCTTTATAATTTTATACATAATATTCCCCTTTCTTCTGCAAAAAAGCGACCGCTGATACAACGATTGCTTTTTGTGTAAATTTTAGTTTACTGTTTAGAAGTCAACCTCAGTGTCATAATAGCAGCATTTAAGCAGCTTTTCCATCTCTTCAACAGAAGGCTGACGGGGATTTGAACCGGTACAAGCATCAGCAAGGGCATTCTTGGCAATCTCGGGAAGTCTCTCAAGGAATACTTCTTCAGGAACAAAACCGTTCTCGCAAGGATAACTGTCAGCGCCGTAGTTCTTGATACACTGCGGAATATTCAAGGCATCGTTCATTCCACGCAGATATTTAATAAGGTTCACAATCTTTTCATCATCGTTCGCACCCTCAAGACCCATATAATCAGCGATAACACCGTAACGCTTCTTAGCAGTCTCATCCTTAGCGTTGAAAGCGATAACTTTTGGTAAGTACATTGCGTTAGCAGCACCATGAATAATGTGTGCACCAAAGTCCTCAAAAGCAGCACCAGTCTTGTGAGCCATAGAGTGAACAATTCCGAGCAAAGCATTTGAAAATGCCATACCTGCAAGGCATTGAGCATTATGCATAGATGCACGCTTGGACATATCGCCGTTATAAGAATCAATAAGATCACTCTGAATCATTTTAATAGCAAATATAGCGAGCGGATCGGTAAAGTCACAGTTAGCGGTGGAAACATAAGCTTCAATAGCGTGAGTCATAGCGTCCATTCCGGTATGAGCTGTAAGTTTCTGGGGCATAGTCTCTGCAAGCTCAGGGTCAATAATTGCAATATCAGGAGTAATCTCGAAGTCAGCAAGAGGATACTTGATGCCTTTTTCATAGTCAGTAATAATAGAGAAAGCAGTAACCTCGGTAGCGGTACCGGATGTGGAAGGAATAGCACAGAAGCGTGCCTTCTTACGAAGCTCGGGAATCCCGAATACTACACACATCTGTTCAAAGGTAATTTCAGGATACTCATACTTGATCCACATAGCTTTTGCAGCATCAATAGGAGAACCACCGCCGATAGCTACGATCCAGTCGGGTTGAAATTTAGTCATAGCCTCTGCACCACGCATAACGGTATCAACTGATGGATCGGGTTCGATACCTTCAAAAAGTTCAACTTCCATGCCGGCTTCTTTTAAGTAGGATACTACTTTATCAAGAAAACCAAAACGTTTCATTGAACCGCCCCCAACGCAAACCATTGCGCGGGTTCCTTTAAGAGTCTTGAGTACCTCAAGCGTACCTTTTCCATGGTAAAGATCACGGGGTAAAGTAAAACGTGCCATAAAATGACCTCCAAACTTTATTATTTTTTAATTACCTATTTGTATTATATTATTAAACATAAGTGGATATAACTACCAATTAGAGAAGCTTGTCTTACATAAATTGATAACATATCTATTCAAAAACTCGGTTATCAACTTATGTAACTTCGAATTACTTATTTGGTAGTTCCCCAATAGAAAAAAAGATAATATTATGCTGTCATGAACCATACAACTTTCTTGGTCCATAACGATAAGATCACTGGAGCACATCATGACACCATTATCAAAAGGATAAAGACATCCGGAAGAGAGACCATTTTAGGAAGAGATGCTCTCTCTTTTTTGTAGCAAAGTATACAGTTATTGATTACCAATATGACGCTTCGTAACAGAAAAGTATCTTTTATATGGCTCTTGTTTTTAAACGGAAGAACTATGATACAGCGGCAATCACTCTTGTCGAGAGGCAATAGCAGATTGCCAAGGATATAGGTACAAGTAAACACACCATAAAGCGATATATCCATTTTACTAACCTTATCCGTATCGAAGAAACCCGTTTAGAAAATACCTATATGCTTTACGAACTTAATGATATATGAAAGAAACTATGATCCTTTGCAGAATACGCAAAGAAAGCACTGCCTTCGGAGCATGTAAATCTTATCTCAACGTTTGTTGAACGAATTTATATTAATACAGGGAATGACAAAAGATTTTGCCATATCTTTGTGAAAGATTGTACTGAATAGGACTATACAAACCTCTTTGACTCAGCCGGTTACATATCCCATTCTGCTAATCGCATAAATTTAACATAAAGTAATTCAAAAGAACATAGCAAACACAATATGATATTTACCATTGCAAGTTGTATGTACTAAACTGTTTTTATTCTTTATGGATAAACCTCCCAATACTTTGACAAATTGGTAAAAAAATCTTTTTTGTCTTTAACATTAGGAGTTTTTTTATTTGAATCCCACCCTAACAGCTTTTAGAACCACCTGCATAGCAGATGATTTTCATTTAGACAATCGAGTAGGAGATAAT
>NZ_JAMQUS010000067.1:0-38532 GCF_025594995.1 Turicibacter sp. GALT-G1 | reverse complement strand
CCAGTTGACAAAGAGCCAAATATAAAACTCCGTTCTATAACCATTACTATAAAAAAATGACTAACCGAATGGTTAGTCATTTTCATTTGAAGTGTTATTATTCTATTGATTAGTCACCAATAATATCTAAAATGTAGTTTTTAAGAGTATTTGAGTTTCCACCGAAGATTGCTTGAACTCCACCTTTAACTTCCATAACTCCTGCCGCACCTAAAGCTTTTAAGCGATCTTTATCAACTTTAGAAGTATCTCCAACTTCAACACGTAAACGTGTAATACATGCATCTAAGTTCTCAATATTTTCTGCTCCACCTAATGCTTCTAATACTAATGGTGCTTTTTCTTTCCATTCATCAGTTCCAGCTGTAGCTGTTGTTGCTTCTGCAGATCCACCGTTACGTTCTTGGAAGTCTTTTTTAGAGAATAATTTTACTTCTTCGTTATCATCTTCACGACCTGGTGTTTTTAAGTTTAATTTTTTAATTAAGAAGCTAAATACAACGAAGTATAAAGCAAAGTAAACAACACCAACAACTAATACCCAGTACCAATGAGTCGCTACACCAGCTCCTGCAGGTAATAATCCGAATAAAACGAAGTCAATTAATCCACCAGAGAATGTCATCCCGATGAATACATCTAACATTGCCATTAACATGAATGATAATCCAGCAAATACAGCATGTACAACGAATAACACTGGTGCAACGAATAAGAATGTGAATTCTAATGGTTCAGTAATACCAGTTAAAATAGTTGTTAATGCAGCAGCTCCTAATAAACCACCCACAGCTTGACGTTTTTCAGGTTTAGCACATTTGTACATTGCTAAAGCCGCACCTGGTAAACCGAACATCATGAATGGGAATTTACCAGCTAAGAAACTTGTTGTTCCCATAACAATTTCATGCATTCTTTCTGAATCTAAACCTACTAAATCTCCCATTGAACCTAATTGAACGAAGTAAGCAGTGTTTGCTCCTTGAACAAGAACATCTTGTCCACCAATTAATAAGTTAGCCTCAACGAAAGATCCATACCAGAATGGTGTATAGAATACGTGGTGTAATCCGAATGGCACACATGAACGTTCAACTAATCCAAATAAGAATGAACCAAAAATTCCTGATGAATTAACAACATTTGCTAATGCTCCAATTCCATCTTGAACGAATGGCCAAACAAAGGCTAAAACCACACCAACTAATGCCATTACTAATGAAGTAATGATTGGTACGAAACGAGATCCTGCAAAGAATGATAATACAGGATGGAATTGAATGTTAAAGAATCTGTTATGTAACGCAGATGTTACCATCCCTGTAATAATTCCACCAAACACTGACATGTTTAATGTAAAGATTCCGACATTTGTTGTTACGTAAGTTCCATATTCTCCAACATTGTCAGCAGTTACGACACCTAATTTAGTCATTCCTAATGTTAATAATGTTGAAATAACTTGGTTCATTACTAAGAAACCAAATACAGCAGCTAACGCAGCAGTTGCTTTATCTTTTTTAGCTAAACCAGCTGCTACCCCAACAGCGAATAAAATTGGTAAGTTTCCGAAAACAATATTTCCAATATCATTCATAATTGTTAAAAGTGCTGTTAAGAAATCTGAGTTATTAATTGTATTTGCAATTGATTGATAAATAGCTGGTGCATCAGTCATTCCAGCGATACCTAAAAATGCTCCACCAATTCCTAATAAAATACCAGCGATTGGTAAGGCAGCGATTGGAAGCATTAAGGCTTTCCCTGTACGTTGTAAATACTTAAACATACTTAAATCCTCCTCCTAAGTAACCATAAAACCATTATTTAATTCGATATCAAATGTGAACTTTCATCATATTAGCCACATTGCTTACATGTATGATTATATTATATTTTTTCACAATTTAATATCCCTTTCATTAAATAAGTAACCGGTTACCTACGTTTTTTTTACAGTTTTATGGTTTTTTTAACATCATTAAACTGTTTTTTTTACATCAATTTTTCTACATTTTTGGTCATGTTAATATAACTTATTGAGCGTCTTTTTAACTACTTTTTATTCAAACGACCCGCTATGACCTAAAATTGATTTATGTCTAATAAATAACATTTAACATTAAAATTATTTGCTTTCTGTTCGAATATATACGTTATTGGCTCACTAAAAAAAGACTGCATTAAACGAATACAATCTTTTAAAATGATAAAAAATATGTATCATCCTTAATGATTAATTATATCCTTTGTGGAAACGAGTTAATTTTTAACATTTATTAGTAAAGAAATAAATAAAAGAAGCCGATATTTATTCGACTTCTTGAGTTTGATTTAACTGATACCATAAAATATCGGGATGGGTATATCGTGATTTATTTCCCATGTGGTGCCCATACTGAATCGCAGATTTAGGACAATAATGCAAACAGGCCAAACATTGAGTACACTCTCCCTCCCACATTGGCTTCCCTTCAACCGTAATACATCCCGTAGGACATATTTTTTCACAGACCTTACAAGAAATACAGTGGTCATTGGCAAAGAATGGCTTAACACTTCTGCCAAATGAATGAAAGAGGCGTCCTCCTACAGTCGTTAAAAGTTTAGGTAGTGACCCTTTAATAAGCTGTCTCTCAACTTTTAAATGAGCGATACTTTTATTTAAGTGAAGAATCTTCTCTTTAACTAAGTGAAGCTTTTCTCTCCTCTCTTCTTTAGAGTCCACTGTTCCTAAAATCAGATAATTATTAGGCATGACTAACGTATAAAAACTCTGTAATGCCCAACTTTTTTGTTCAAATAAACGTTGAATGACACGTTCAGTTTCTCCTATATTTTCACCACATGTGACAACGACACTTAAATAACTTGGCACACTTCCATTAAAAGAAAGTTTTTTTATAAAATCAACAACTAGTTGAGGCGGTGACCATGCATAAATAGGAAACACAAAAATAACTTTTTCTTCTGACTCCAATGAATAAGTCAATTGTTCTAATTTCATGGCTTGAGCAATCGAGACTAGTCGTTCGTTTTGATAACTTCCAATTTCATTCGCCACTGCTTGTGAGTTTCCAGTTCCACTAAAATAAAAAATCATACGATACCTTCCTTTTTCTTATTTATACGACATACTCTACAGTACTATACCTTAAAAATGCTGCAAATTACTGTATGAAACAACATTTCTTGCATAAAATATACAAAAAACAGGGAGTATTCTAATTAGGAGGTGATTTATATGTCAAAAACTGTATATGATTTAACTAATTATGAAGACTTAAAAGCTCAATATGAAGATTCACAACGACAGCTGAAACAAACAGAACAGCTTTTAATTCACTTAACTCAAATCAAAAAAGAAAATCGAATTCCCCATAAAGCCAATTATGTTGATCGAATGTTAAATGAACAATATGAAAAATATGAAATCGAATCACAAGTGATTCATGAACTCAAGCAACAACTAAATCTCTTAAAAGCATAAAACGTGACTCATTGAGTCACGTTTTATGCTTTTATTTTCTAATTAGAGCAATCGTTCCTACAATCAAAAGATTTAATAAACCAATGACTTGAAATGCTTGGGCTAACCCAACTCTTTCTCCTAACCATCCACAAAGCGGAAAAATTAAAATCATCATAAGGGAAAACATCATACTACTTACTGAAATAATCGTTGCTCGCTTTTCAGATGGCGTCTCTTCATTCATATAAACACTGCTAATCGGATATAAAATAGCACTTAAGAAATTAATTAAGCAAAAAACAAAAATGCCAACTTTAGCCTCAACATATCCAAATATACAAATCATCACACTCATACTAAGCGGTACAAATAACCAGGCCTTTCCCTGGCACCACCTTTCAACTTTTTCAGCTAGTAATGCACCAAGTGCACTCACTAATCCATTCACTAAAAAAATGAGGGAGATAGTCGATTTTGAATAAGAAAAGTCTGAAAAATAAGCTTGAGCATAAAAATAGATGACCGTTGTAAATGTCATCATTAACGGAAAATAAAGTAGCATAGCTAACAGACGACGATTTAATTTCATCATGATAAAGCATTGTTGAAAATGATCTTTCACAGATGAACGCTCTTGAGTTTCATGAATCATTGGTTCTTTAAATTGTAAAGCGACACTCAAGGACCCTATCGCCATTAAAATTGCAATCAGATAGCTTAACTCAAAACTAACTTCAGCTAAAAGACCTCCAATAAAAACAGCTAACGCTTGAGCCACTTCAATCAATACATTTAATCGACTATTAAATGGCAAATACTCTTCAGTTTGATTAATCGAAATAAAACTATCGTAAACGAGCGCCTCTTCAGAATCTGAATTTAAATTTCCGCTAAAAGCTGAGAAAATAAAGCCAATCGCAAATCTAACAAAAGACTGGAGACTAGTAAAACGATGGACGAGATCATAGCTGCTAAGCGTGAAAGAATAATCATTTTTTTACGCCCGAGCAAATCTGCCATCGCTCCAGTTGAAATTTCAAAAATTTAATTGCAACTATAATAAATGCTCTCTAATAACCCAATTTCAATGAGTGTCATCCCTTTATACGCCAAAAATAAGACCCAAATCGCTGCTGTTATATCAAATGATGATAAAAATCGGTAAATATAATCAATTCCTATATTACGTTTCATTTTCTTCACTCCTATGTCGTTAATTAACATGGAGCTACTTTATCGTAACCCCATTCTAAATGTGCATTAGAATGGGCGGTCCACTAGCAAAGCGTGCAGTTAATCTTCATTAGCTGCCTCTCCCCTCTTTTAATCTCAAATAATTTCACCCGATCTCTCTTCGGATAAAAATCTCACCCTTTATTTATTGAAAATTTCACCATTTTATCGCTATGACAGTCAAGCTAACGGGTAAAAATCCATGTTTTTTCGGTTGATAAATCTGGATTAAACGTATAGCCTCCTTCATTAAATGCTTTAACTTGTTCAACCTCATGAATTTGATGGTTTAAAATATAACGCGCCATTTGACCGCGTGCGCGTTTAGCATACATCCCCACTACTTTAAACGCCTCACCTTTTTGCTCTTTAAATTCAATCGTAATCACAGGATACGTTTTCTCAATTTGTTTTAAATTTAAAGCTTTACTGTACTCTTTTGATGCTAAGTTTAATAGGACTTGATCCCCTTTTGTTTCACTTAATTCATTTAAGAAATGAACCGTTAAATCTTCTTTCCAATACTGATATAAATCTTTCCCATGCTCTCCTGACCATGATAATCCCATTTCTAAGCGATAAGGATTCATCACATCAAATGGTTTTAATACTCCATAAAGTCCAGATAAAATTCGAAGCGACTCTTTTGAAAATTCAAGTGCTTCTTGATTTAAACTTAACGAATCTAACCCTTTATAAGCTTCTCCTTCAAAGGCATGAATGGCATACATGCCTTGTTGATTTTTTTCATAAAATTGAGCGAACCTTGTTACATTTACCTCTGCAAGCGCTTCAGACATTTTCATTAAAGTTGATAACTCACTCACCGAATAAGTTTGTAACTGATTAACCAATTGTTTTGTTTTATTTTTAAAAATTAATTCATTTGATAAATCTAATGGTTCTAATTCAATGGTTTTAAATGTTTTTGCTGGTGATAACATCATTAACATTTTTGACACATCCTTCAACATTTTTTCAATTCACGTATAAAATTTATTTATCTCGTTCACAATGATAGCGCAAAGTGCTTTAATATCTTATCATATTTCTTTACAACCCGACTATTATAGCGCATAATTATTTGTAAATCATTACATAATTTAACAAGAAAGAAGTGAGTTTTATGGAACCAGTTATTTTAACGGAAGGAATGGAAGCTCCTGACTTTACCTTAATGGGATCTGATCATCAACAACATTCATTACACGATTATCGTGGACGTAAAGTGATTTTATACTTCTATCCACGTGATAATACACCTGGTTGTACAAATCAAGCGAAAGCTTTCCGTGATGCTATCGAATCCTTTAATGAACAAAATGCGGTGATTTTAGGAATTAGTCGTGATAGTGTCGCTAGTCATGAAAAGTTTATCGCTAAACATGAGTTACCCTTCATTTTACTCTCTGATCATGAAGAAATCGTCTGCCATTTATATGATGTTTTAAAAGAAAAAAATATGTACGGTAAAAAAGCCATTGGTATTGAGCGTTCAACCTTCTTAATTGATGAAGCGGGAATTATCACAAAAATTTATCGTAAAGTAAAAGTGGCTGGTCACATTGAAGCAGTATTAGAAAGCTGCTCATTATAATAAAAAGCTCATAGACTAAACACCCTAATGTGTAAGTCTATGAGTTTTTTATTACGTATAAATTTTATCAATGACAATGACACAACGATAGCTTGGATGTGACATTTGAATACGCTGAGTGACTTCATCTTTGATACTCTGTTCCGTGATTTCTTTTGTTAACTTTGAACCATCAACAACTAAGTCAAAGATTAAATTTCTATTCGGTTCGTGCCCAATGATTCTAAAGTCATGCATCGACATAATCACATCATGCTCGTTAATGATGTTCTCTAATTCAGCTTTCATCACTCTAATCTCTTCTGTTTCAATACAAACAGGATCCATATGAATGACTAAATGTAAATTTAATTCCTCTGAGATTTGACGCTCGGCCTCATCGATCACATCATGAATCGTCATGATATCGATATCAGCTGGAATTTCAGCGTGGATTGAAGCAATGATACGTCCAACACCATAGTTATGAATCATTAAATCATGTGCCCCTGTGACATATTCAAACGATAACAAACGTTCATAAATTTGATTCACTAATTCTTCATCAGGTGCTTCGCCTAGTAAAGGACTAATCGTTTCTTTGACTAATGAATACCCCGCATACAAAATAAAGCATGCTACTAATACCCCAGCATATCCGTCAATGGGGAACGTTGTAAAACGTGCCACTAAAAATGAAAGTAACACCGTACTTGAGGTAAATACATCCCCTAACGCATCAACAGAAGCGGCCTTTAAGGCTGTTGAATGAATCGTTTCTCCCATTTGTTTGTTAAATCGGCTCAGCCACAGTTTGACTAACACAGAAACTGCTAATAAAATAAAAGAAATCCATTCAAACTTGATTTCACTTGGATTTAAAATACGATTAATCGACGATTGAATAAATTGTACGCCAACTAACATAACCATAAAAGCAACAATTAAAGCCGAAATATATTCAATACGCCCATGTCCATGTGGATGTTCCTTATCGGCTGGACGATTCGCTAACTTAACTCCGACCATCGTAATAACAGATGAGGCCATGTCAGAGAAATTATTAAAGGCATCTGCCATCACCGCAATACTTCCTGCTAACATTCCAACGATAAATTTAATGATGAATAATAAGACATTGGCCACTACTCCGACCATGCCCGCCACATAAATATATCGTTCTCGAACCGTTTCATCTTGGACTTGATCACTATTTTTAATTAAGTGTTTCGTTAACCATTTAGTAAGCATCAACAACGACTCCATTCTATCACTTTACATTATTATCGTTATAATATCTTATCTTATTCCATACATTTTGGCTAGTATTTCAGTTAAAATTTGTAAGCACCTTAATCTTTTTTCCTCATCAACCGTTCAATCTTCTTATCCGCGCGATGAGGCATATAACAGGATTTTAACTAGTCATCATTAAATTCTTATCCATTCTACTCAAATTATTGCAAATGACTATACTTTATCATGCAGCTGATTGAGCTTGTTTGAGGTTCTTGTATTACTTATTCATGTTTACTTATCACAATCATTTTAACAATTCCCGCTACTGAACGTGAAACGAATAGTAGGATAGTAAGACCAAATCAAATGATTTAAAAGTAGTAATCTTGAGCCTCCGATCATGAAAGATTTGTTTCATTCTTATCTTCATAATGAAGGAATTTGAGTTAAAACGACTAATGACAAGTAAATCTTAATATTAAATAGGAATGAAACGAACAATTTGATATTCTTTTCGGTATGAATGTGACGATTCTCTTTCCGACTAGTATGTATGGAGTAGAAATCTATTCGAATTTAGAAATGACGTTCCGTATTTATGCATCCACACTATAAGTTTTAAAGTTAAATCAAATCTCTAGGAAATATTTCACACGATCTGGATAGATTTTTATCGTTTTTAAAGAACGTTGCTCTTGTCTACTCCTTTTATATGACCTTAGATTTCTTAACATGTTTCCCTCATCTACTGAATAAAGTATACCAAGAAACTAATACGGATGGAGAGGAGGAAAGGAGACACCTAATCGTCTCCTCAATTCATGATTAATTTTCAAATTGATTATGCTGAAGGAGCTCATCCTACCATTATGAGCGCCTTAATGCAAACAAATATGCTACAAACACCAGGGTATGGGACAGACTATTATTGTCAACAAGCAAAAGAATACATTCAAACATATCTCAATCCAACAAAGTGCGATATTCACTTTTTGATGGGTGGCACTCAAACCAATTTAACCTTTATTTCACACGTCCTAAGACCTTATGAAGCAGTTCTCTCTCCTTCAACCGGTCATATTGCCTTTAATGAAACAGGTTCAATTGAAGCCACGGGACACAAAGTCATCGAAATACCAAGTATTGATGGAAAAGTCACGCTTGAAGCATTACAAAAAATCGTTGCCGCTCATAACACGGTACACATGTTAAAACCTAAACTTCTTTATTTATCTAATCCAACTGAACTTGGAACCCTTTATTCTAAGCAAGAGTTAGAGAGGCTCTCTCATTTTTGTCAAGATCATCAACTTTATCTCTACTTAGATGGAGCTCGGCTAGGATCCGCTTTAACCGCTCCCTCTAATACGCTACAATTATCAGACTACGCTCATCTAACTGATGCCTTTTATATTGGTGGAACAAAAAATGGCGCTTTATTTGGCGAAGCACTCGTCATTTCAAATCCACTGCTTCAAGACTGCTTTCGATTTAGTATGAAGCAAAAAGGAGCACTTTTAGCCAAAGGACGTCTTCTTGGCATTCAATTTGCAGAACTTTTTCAAAATCAGCTTTATTTTAAAATTGGGCAAGAAGCAAATAGCATGGCACAATTATTAAAAGAAGGTTTAAGCACACTTAATTTTCCATTTCTCGTCGATAGTGATACTAATCAACTCTTTCCGATTTTTCCAAATTCTTTAATTGACTATCTTCATCAACGATTTACGTTTTTAGTCTGGGATACCTATGACGAGTCTCACTCGATCATTCGACTCATTACGTCATTCTCTACGACTCGTCAAGATATTTATGAGTTTCTAAGTTCAATTATTCAATTTCAAGAAAAGGATGCCCTTCAACGATGAAGAGCATCCTTTTTAATCATGTCCAAGGCAACCTATCCGATATAAAAACCAAACGACAAATAAAATAATGACTAAAACTCCTGCAAAAGTACTCCCCTTATACCAACTACCATTTGCATTCGTCGTTTGCTCATTCTGGTTACTTAATTGATTATTCAATTGAGACGTCTCAGATAAAGACTCATCCTCATCAACAAGATCTTCTTCAATACTTGGCGTATTTATTAACATTCAATTCTGCAACAGATGATACTGCTGCCTCCCTCCTTTCAATCATCTAGCTCATCATTGACGAATATATTTGTTTGAGTCTCTATAGTATATTCGCATCCTTTCTTTCAGGTGGCAGATTATCTATTCTTTTTAATAAGAATCAATGAGCTCAAAAGAAAAAGACACCTTGGTGTCTTTTACCTTTATTTTCTAGCGCAATTACTCGCTTCTCCACGTAAAATTTCTAATCCATGGCGAAGTGAAGGAATAATATACTCTAAATTTTCTCGAACTGCTTTCGGGCTTCCTGGCAGATTAATAATTAATGAGTTTTGACGAATACCCGATACTCCACGTGACAGCATGGCACGTGGGGTAATTTGTAAGCTATGATAACGCATCGCTTCACTAATTCCTTGAACTTCTTTTTCAATAATTGCTTTTGTCGCTTCAGGTGTATTATCTCGTTTAGATAATCCTGTTCCACCTGTCGTTAAAACTAAACTAATATTTTGATCACAAACACGAATTAAGCTATTTTTAATTCCTTCAAAGTCGTCACTAATTAATTCATAGTGAACCACTGCATAATCATTGGCTTCTAAAATTTCTTTAATGACTGCTCCACTTTCATCTGCTTTTTCAGTTGACTGTGAACGTGAATCAGACATGGTAATAATAGCTGCTTGAATTCTATTCATATCCATATGATTTTAAAACCTCTTGACCGGCATCTGATAAAATATAGTCATATAATTGCTCGGCTTCTTTCTTCACTTCATTTTGTTTAATGATTCCCATGTAGTATTCGCTAATCACATCATACTCATTCGGAAGATAAACGACAGTTACTTGATCGTTAACGTCTGGTGTTAAATCAGTTTGATAAACAAAAGCCGCATCGCCTTCATTTAAGGTGATTTTCATCAACACTTGGCGAACATTTTCTTCACGCGACACAATATTGTGATCGACTCCTGCTTTAAATCCTGGTTCATTCTCATCAATTGAATCAATAATCGATGCCGCATATTGACCAATTGGGACCGATTCATTAGCAAGTACCACTTGAAGATTTGGTTTAGCTAAATCATAAACACTTTGAACTTGATCATTATTTGTCACAATAACGACACGATTCGTTGCAAATAATGAACCCACTTCAATTTTTCCTAACTGCACAAGTTCATCATATTGTTTAAAATTCGCTGATAAAAATAAATCCACATCAAATCCTTCAACGATTTGTGTTTTTAGAACATTCGATCCGCCAAAATTCAATTGAACCTTCACATTAGGATAGAGTTCCATGAAATCAGCTGCAATTTCTTGCATTGCTTCTTGTAATGAAGAAGCCGCTGAGACAGTGAGTTCAACGGTTGGTTCTTGCTTTTGACTACATCCGACTAATAAACAACCGATTAATAAGCTTAACCACCATTTTTTCATTGTTAAAATCTCTCGCTTTCTACTCGACTGGTAACTCATACGTCATCTCATCGCCTACTCGGATAACGCCACCTTTTAATACACGAGTGAACACTCCATTTTTAGGCATGATACATTCTCCCATTTTATAATAAATTAAACAATGATGATGACATTCTTTACCGATTTGAGTTAACTCTAACTCTACATCATTACATTTAAAAATAGTTCCAATTGGAAGTGACGTAAAATCAATGCCTTCGACAACTAAATTTTCACCAAACGCTCCATCCTTAACTTCGGCCCCGCGTGAATTGAAATCAGCAATTTTTTCATAAGCTAATAACGAAACTTGTCGATGCCATTTTCCTGCATGCGCATCATTTTCAATTCCAAAATTCTCAATAAATGTTGCTTCTTCAATAAATGATTTTTGTGTTCCTTTTTTTTCACTAATACAAATTGCATGTACTTTTCCCATGTTATCCTCCTATTTGAACCATCATTCGTTGGTCAACTTCTTCTTCATTTAATACTTCATTAAACTGGTGTTGCTTTGGTTTCTTTTGTAAACTTTCTAAAATTGCTTCCTTTAAATTGCCTGTGGCAATATGAGCTTTTAAATCGATTCCTTTTTTAAAGTGAAGGCACGTTTTTAAATATCCTTCACTCGTTACGCGAACTCGATTACATGTTGAACAGAAACGATGACTCATCGCTGAAATAAAGCCAACTTTTCCTAAAAATCCTTCAATCTCATAGTAATGAGCTGGCCCATTTCCTAGTTTCCCTTCAAATGGTTTAACGCCTTCATAATGCTTACTTAATAAATCAAGGACCTCATCTTCGGAAATCGGTGTTAAATTCTTTGCATAACCGATCGGCATTAATTCAATAAAACGAACATGTACACGAGTTTGATGAGCTAGTTCGACTAAATCTAAAATCTCATCCCCATTAATCTCCTTAATCAGGACACAGTTTAATTTAACTTTAGGAATAGAACTCTTAATCGCACACTGAATTCCTCGCATGACGATATCAAATTGATTTCGACGCGTCATGAGTGCATACTGAGCAGGTTTTAATGTATCTAAACTAATATTGATACTATCAAGCCCAGCTTGCTCTAAATCATCGATCATTTTTTCGAGTAAGACACCATTTGTTGTAATACTTACTTCCTGTATTCCAGCCATTTTCTTAATGCTTGCAATCAGTTCAATAATATCTTTACGAACAAGCGGTTCTCCACCTGTAATCTTAACTTTAGTCACGCCTAATTCTTCAAACGCTTTAACAATCTTTAAAATCTCTTCGGTGCTCAGTAACTTCTCATGATGCATAAAGTCGACTTCTTCACCTGGCATACAATACGTACATCTTAAATTACAACGATCCGTAATTGAGATGCGGACATAATCAATTTTTCGTTGATATTGATCTCGCATTTTTTCCACCTAGAACCTTTCTATCAATCACATCCATGATTTGATCGATATCATCTAATGAGACGACATCAACACTTTCATGCGTTAAATTTGTGTTGGTTGCAATAGCTAGTAATGTGTTGGGATCACAGACAATCTCATTCGATCGTCCTTCTCTAACGACCTCTATTTTAGGATAAGACGAATGTTTCATTCCCTCCATAATGATGACATCTAAATCAGACAAGTAGGAGATTAATAACTCTAAATCAATCACAGACCAATCTTTCATGACAGCATATTTGGTTTTTGAATAAATAATCGTTCCCGTACTCCCTGCCAATCGATGTTTATGCGTATCAGTATTTTCAACATCGATTTCAAATTCATGACCATCGTGTTTAATGACACCAACACGATAATTTCTATCTGTTAATTGTTTAATAATTTTCGTAATCAACGTGGTTTTCCCACTATTTTTAATCCCACTGACACAAAAGATGGCCGGTTCTTTTAATAAATCAAACTCCTCTTTTGTATTAACGTTCATGACGACAGATTCATCAAAACAACTGTATTCAAGAGAAATCACTTTAGTTTTCGCTCGATTAAGCAATTGCATTAATCGATGTTCCTTCTTCTCTATCATTTCTTCAATCATCGGCAGTAATGACTTTTTATAAATGGCACATAATGGATGTCGTTTGCCTCCCGCTTCAATCACATAACAATCATAATCAGAACTAATAAATTGTTGCATATATAAAATTAATTCGGTTGTTAGCTTTGGCATATCTGTTGCACAAACAAATAAATACTCCTGTTGGCAGACTTTCAGACACTCATATAAGCCAGAAAGTGGCCCAATATTTTCATAAACATCTTGAATCAGTGGATAGCCTAGTTTTTCATATGGTTCACGTTCTCGAACAGAAATAAGTAATTCATCAAAAGGTTTTAATTGAGTTATCATTCGTTCGATAAACGTTTGATTTTGATACATTAAAAATGATTTATTTTCACCATTCATCCGACGGCTTTGCCCACCGACTAGAATAGCTGTACTTAAGTTAATCACAATGACCCTCCAAAAAAATAAATTGATGAATCTTAACGTTAAGCTGTTGATGAAGATGAAGTTGATGCTTTGCTGCTTCAAGCGGTGAGAGTTTCATCAATAAAGGATGATGAAGTCCATTAAGTCTTAAATAAATGGTCACGGATGTCAAATCATCGATCACTTTTTCTACGTGTGCAGGTAACCCCTCCTCATGAATACTGACATGAGTCGCTTTAATCCCAATAGACTTCACTTGAACATTTGAAACATCAACTTCAAATAATCGTTCATCAATCTTCAACTGCCCATCTTCACTAGACGCTTTGAAAATATTTTCAATTCCAATAAAGCGGGCAGTTTTAATGTTAATCGGGAAATGAAACATCTGTTTCTTCGTCCCTTGTTCAATTAGTTTTCCATTCTCAATAAATAACACGTGATCACTTAATTGATAAGCTTCATGTAAATCATGAGTCACAAATAAGATCGGAATATTTAATTCTTTTTTTAATGTCTGTAAATAATCTCTTAGTTTTAATCTCAAATTTGGATCGAGCGCGCTAAATCCTTCATCAATGAGTAACAACTCTGGTTCACTCATCAATGTTCGAACGATTGAAACACGTTGAGCTTCTCCACCGGAAAGTTCACGAACTCGCTTATTAAGATGTGGACGTAACTCAAAGATATCGAGATAGTCTTCAAGTTTTTTCTCATCGAGGGGCACTCGACTATACGTCAGATTTTCCCAAACACTTAAATGGGAAAACAGCTGAGCCTTTTGTTGAATATACCCAAACTTTCGCTCATGAACCGGGATAAACGTCCCTGTCTGAATATCCTGATACGTCACCGTATCACTTTTTATTTGAACATTTTTTCCATGAATAACACCTGTGATTAAATTTAAAAGACTAGATTTTCCTGATCCGCTTTTTCCAATAAGTGTTGTAATTTCTCCCGCTTTTAATTCAAATTCCGCCTCTATTGTTAAAGTGTCATGAATCAAATGATTAATAGAAATATGAAACATTAAGTATCACGCTCCTCACTTAAAAGATGCGTGCTCACTAAAACGAGTAAGGCAAGGATAAACATGAAAAATGAAATGAATAATGCATTATTCATATTTGATTCCATCGCTGAATAAATGGCAAGTGGTAAAGTTTGCGTCACTCCTTTTAAATTTCCAGCAAACATAATCGTTGCTCCAAACTCAGATAGACCTCGTGTCCAAGACATCAATAACGAAACAATGAGTCCTTTTTTAGCAAGAGGAAATGTGATGCGTTTAAACACTTGAAGCGGGGAATCTCCAAGAATGCGTGCGGTCGTTTCTAACTGCTCATCCACCTCCGAAAAGGCGACACTAACCCCTTTAATAAAAACAGGTAATGATACAAAGATAAATGTCAAAATAACAGCGAATGAAGAGAAACTTGTTTTGATCCCCATCGCTAACAGATAGCGTCCGATAAACCCATGACTTCCATAGGTCAAAAGCAGTAATAATCCGATGACGGCGGGAGGTAAAACCATCGGCAGATTAAACAAAGTATCAAAAAAAATTTTATATTTAAAGGAATGTCTAGCGATATAATAACCCGTTGGAAGTCCAAGAAGGATGACAATGAGCATCGCAATCAGACTACATTTCATGCTCACCCATAGACTCGAACTAATCACATGCCAATCCAACGCATTAAATTCAATAAGACGTCCTCTTGTAATAAATGCTAAAAACGGTAGAACTGTAAAAGTCAACGTGAAAACATAGTTAAGGCGTAACCATTTATGATCTTTCTTCATTGACGAAGACACCACTTTTACCACCTGATTTATAACATAAACGAATATCTGTTAACTCCATTTTTTTATCAATGGCTTTACACATATCATAAATCGTTAATAAAGCGATATTAACCCCGGTTAAAGCTTCCATCTCAACGCCTGTTTTTTGATCCACTTTCACCGTACAGCTCGCTTCAATATAACTTTCTGCTTCATTAATTTCAAAATCAATGGCACATTTACTAATAAATAATGGATGACATAAAGGAATGAGTTCAGATGTTTTCTTAACAGCCATGATCCCAGCAATTCGAGCAATTCCAAGAACGTCTCCTTTTTCAATCTCATTATTTTTAATGCGATCGATAATCTCCTGACTCACAACAATTTTTCCTTTCGCAACGGCTTCTCGTTGTGTCGCCACTTTATCTGTGACATCGACCATAATGGCATGCCCTTCTTCGTTAAAATGTGTTAATTTATCGCTCATCCTATGACCTCCATTTATTTAAAGTAAAACGACTTCAACCGTTTCATTTTCTGCTAATCCAGCATTTCCAGCTTCAATATCAATGAAACAATTACATCCTAACATGCTCGATAAAACCGATGAAGCATGTTCTCCTGTTGGAATACTAACAACGCCATCCTCATAATAAGCTCGAATAAAGCGACGTTGTTTGCTTCCTTTATTAAATGTCCCTTTAAATCGTGCCTGTTTTCTCACACAAGTATACGTATTCGTATGCATAGCTTGTGAAAGGATTGGACGGAATAATAATTCAAAAGTTGTAAGAGCGGCAAATGGATTTCCTGATAGCCCTAAAATTAATTTATCTTGATAAAGACTTGCAAGAACTGGCGTTCCTGGACGCATATTAATTCGCCAAAATAAACGATTGGCCTCCAGCTGTGAAATCACTTCATGCATAATATCTTTTTTACCCACTGAAACGCCACCTGTTGTAATCACTAAATCAACGTTTTTCATTTGTTCTTTAATAAAGCTTGCAACGGCAGTTGGATCGTCACTAATTTTTTTAGAGAAAACAACTTCAACATTTAACTCCTTTAAACGTGACGTTAAGACAAATCGATTACTATCATAAATTTGTCCCGGTTTTAACGCCTCAGGTGCCTCGGCTAATTCACTGCCACTACTAATCAATCCGACCTTAATTGGGGCTAATACCTCCACTTTCTCCATTCCTAAACTAGCTAAAATTCCTAGATGAATCGGCGTTAAAACGGTTCCTGCTTGAAGCATTAACTGGCCTTGTTTAATATCTTCTCCAATCGCACTATAATTCATAAATGGCTTCACACTCGCGTAAAGCTCAACGACTTCATCTCCGTAATTTGTATCCTCTTGACGAATGACTGCATCAAAACCATCTGGAATATAAGAACCGGTCATGACACGAACCGCTTGATTCGATTCTGCTTTTAACTGAGCATAATCTCCTGCCATGAGTTGCTTGATGACTTGCAACTTAATAGGCGTTTCATGACTTGCACCTGCAGTTTCTGAAGCTTTTACCGCATATCCATCCATTGCTGAACGATTAAAAGATGGCACATTAATAGGGGCATATACATCATGAGCTAATACTTGGTTTAACGCCTCGAATACAGATACAGTCTTTGTTTTCGTTTGTTTTTTAGTCTGCTGAACTAATAATTCAATCGCTTGTTCTAATGTAATTCGTTCCATTTTAGCTACCCTTTCCAAATTCACAGTGTGGGAACGTACAAACTGGACATTTTAAGCAAAGTCCACCATGTCCTAATGCTGCGATTTCTTTCTTTGTAATCGTATCTTTTGCTAAAATACGAGGGAACATTAAATCAAAACTTGTCGCCTTCGCATACATGACACAACCTGGTAATCCAACGATTGGTGTTCCATCTTCAAAATATCCAAGTAAGAACATTGCTCCCGGTAATACAGGTGCACCATATGTTAAAATTTCTGCTCCTGATGCTTTAATGGCTCCTGGTGTTAAATCATCAGGGTCCACACTCATTCCACCTGTACAAATGATAAGCTCCATTCCTAAGTCACGACATTCTGAAATGGCAGCTTGAATTTTTTCAATATCATCATTCACAATGATATGATGATTAATCTCTAAATTATATTTCGCTAATTTATTTTTAATCACAGGTGTAAACGTATCTTTAATACGTCCATAATAAACTTCATTTCCTGTTGTAATGACTCCGACTTTGAAATGATGGAATGGCTTAATTTCAAGAAGTGGCTGTTCATTATGAATCGCTTTTACCTGTTCTAACTTATCCTTGTGAATCATGAGGGGAATAATTCGCGTTCCCGCTAATTTGTCATTTGCCTTAATCACGGTGTTATTATGACGTGTGGCAATAATGATTTCACCGATTTCGTTAATCTGTTGTAAGCGATCGATATCAACTTTTAAAAGTCCACCTTCTGTCGCAATGACTTCAATTTTTCCTTCTTTAACTTCTGTTGGTTTCATGTAGTCATTTTTACAAACGTTATATAAAATATCTGCCGCATCATTTTCATGAAGCATCGATTCATCCGCTTCATAAATATACAGATGGTCTTTCCCTACAGATAACAAGACTTCAATATCTTCTTCACGAACAACATGACCTTTTTTAAAAACCGGTCCATCTTTAACATCTTTAATAATTTGCGTAATATCATGACATAAAACATGACCTACAGCATCAATTGTTTTAATTTTTTTCATATTATCCTCCAATCGTTAATTTAAAAAAGTCAATTTGCGCATGATAAAAAGGCAAATTGACTTAACAATTTTAAATTAACTTCACCTTTTCAAATGTGGAAGGCTGATTGATTTCTCGCTCAACCCTGTAAGTCATCTAAAGACTTAGGCTCAATACCGTAGAGACACTCCTTAGGTATTTTTGCTCGGTTACTTTGGGTTATTTAGTTTTGTTTTTGATATGAACGAACTAACAGTCGAACAAAGTTATAAGCAACAAATCCAATAATAATCGTTGTCGCGTATAACTGGATTCCTGAAACTTCTTTCACAAATAATCCGAATACTTCAAATCCTTGTGCTGTTAAATATCCAGCCATTTTGGTTGATGCAACGACACCAATCGCTAATGGGAATGTTAACGCTGCAAAACCAGGATGGAATTCAAACTTAAAGAATTTAGGAATATTAATTAGTATGAAGATTAATGTCGCAAATATAGCTGCATATAATCCATAAACCACGATTGCATTTGGAGTAGCAAAGGCATTTAAGTAAGCAACTAAACATAAGCTACTTGGCGCTAATAAAATTGCTGCTGTTTGAGTTAATGGTGCTGGTAATGGACGACGAATCATGCGAACGATCATGAATGGAATAATCATTAGGAAAACAATGATTCCATAAATAGCAATAATTTTTAATAAGCCTGGCATATTCATCCCTGTTCCGACTACCGCAGAAACTAAGAATCCATTATAAGTGACAAACCATGTTGGAACAAATGTGTCTTTATTTACACCTTTGATCACATTTCGATACGTGAAAATTAAAATATGAATGAAATGTAATACAACACCTGTTAACCAGATTCCTTTACCGATAGCAGGAGAATAAGTAAAGATATAACTCCCTAAAATCATCGTTAACATCGTAAATGTCGCATATAAACTTGCTGGAACAACATTTGCATATTCTTTTTTAAATGTTTGGAAATGAACAGTTAGTTTTAAGAACGCTGCTGCCCATACTAAAATTCCTACAAACATCGTAATATGTTTAATCCCTGAATATCCTAATGAGGCATACATATTAGAAAGGGTTGCTAACCCTACCATCGTTGCAATTGCTCCAACCGGTAAGTTAGCAATCTTTTGTAATAAAGTTTTCATCAGTAAAATTCTCTCCTCGTGTCAATTAATCATTGTATGTAAATTGGCAGTTATCTGTTAAGTGGAAGAAATCCGAATAATCGATTTTAAAGATTGATTTTTCAACCTTATCAATATTAATCTTTTCTCTAATTAACTGCGTTAATACACCACTATATGATAAGTCTCCTTGAATAAGAGCTCCATAAATGACACCGTCTTTATGAATAATTTTTTTATAGTTTCCTTGCCCGTCTTCTTCAATGTCAACTTTATAAGTTTCATCAGCTGGTTCTGGTGTTCCAAGTGACATGGTTGGAATATGTAAGAAATTCATGGTTGATTTACTTGCAAAGAAATCAGTTAATTCACGTTTATGTCCACACATATTTGTTGCTGCGATAATGGCTTCTTTTACAGCAGCTGGCCAAATTGGATTACGTCCTGAAATATCTCCTGCACCGTAAACAGATTCATCACTTGTGCGTCCATACTCATCAAAGATTAATCCGAAACGATCGCATTCAATGCCACTATCTTGTAAGAAAGCAACATTTGAACGAACACCTGTTGCGACGATTAAGAAATCACAGTCAATAATTAATCCATTCGATAAAGCTAATGCTTTGACAGCCCCTGTTTCATCCATGATCACTTCTTGAACGGCTGTATCATAATATTGCGTTACTCCCTCATTTGTAAACGCATCTTGATATGTTTTAGCTGCACGTTTATCTAACTGAATTGATAACATATGTCCTTTGAACTCAACTAATGTTAAATTCTTTCCATAATGTAATAATCCCGTTAAAGCATCAATTCCAACAAGTCCTGCTCCCATCACGACGATGTTTTTTGCATATTGAGCTTTTTCTTTAATTTCAATCGCATCATCTAAGTTTCTTAATCCAAAGACATTTTTTGCATCATTTAAGTTTTTAACTGGTGGGAAGAAGGTTGATGCACCTGTTGCTAATAAGACTTTGTCATATGACACCGTACGTCCATCAGATAAAATTAATTCTTTTTGTTTTGGTTCGATTTTTTCAACCCCAACCCCTTTAATCCAGTTAATATTATTTTTTTCAATAAATCCATCTTCTACGAATTCTAACGCTTTAATATCGCGAATTCCTTCTAAGTAATGATGTAAAATACAACGTGAATAAATATGCTCGTCCTTTGAAATTAAGGTAATATTTGCATCCGGTTCTAGTTGACGAATATATTTAACTCCATTGACTCCTGCTGCTGAGGCACCTACAACTACATAATTCATCTTACTTTACCTCCTCAAGTGTAATAGCTTCCATTGGGCAGTTCGCCACACATTGTGGGGTTTTTGCATCATGTGATGTACACATATCACATTTCATAATATATTTTTGTTTTAAGCGATCTGCTTTTAAAACCCCATAAGGACATGCCATGATACACATATAGCAACTTGCACAACGTGTTCCATCATATTGAACATAACCAGTTTCTTGATCTTTAGACATTGCACCTGTCATACATGTATAAACACATTCAGGTAAATCACAATGACGACAGAAAATTGGTGAATTTTTTCCTTCGCTATCAACAACTACACGGTTTCTTGAATCACAGCTTTCGTGAGACACGACACAAGCTGTGACACAAGTTAAACAACTAATACATTTACTTCTATCAATCTTAATACGTTTCATATTAAGCCCCTTTCACTTTATTAATTTGTACTGGTGTACTCTTATATGAAGGTTCTTTTGAATATGGATCATAAACAGATGGTGTTAACGCATTTGTCTCTATATAGTGAATTGGAGCAAATAATTCGTTGTAAGCCACTGTATCTGAAACCATCGCCATGAAACGACGTGTCACACCATTAATTGATGTAATTTCAATCATTTCTTGATGCTTAATTCCTAAATCTTTCGCTAACTCTTCATTGATGTGAACATATGCAACGTGTGAAACTGCATCATTAACAAAAGCAATTTCACGTGTACGTGTTTGTGTATGCCATTGACCGACTGTTCCACGTCCTGTATTGAAAACATATGGGAATTCTTCAGTTAATTGTAATGGATTGTCTGTAACAGCTTCAAACATAAATTGAGCTTTTTTACTTGGTGTATAGAATTGTCCATCTTCAAATAAACGGCGCTCATTTTCCGTTAAAGTGTCCCCTTCTTTAAATGGCCATTGAATTCCTTTTGAATCCACTAAAGCATTATAATCAACACCTGTAATATCACATGGCATTCCTTTTGAACATTTTTTCATTTTTTCAAAGACTTCTTGAGGTGTTTTCCATCCATCAAGTAAGTCCCCCATTCCAAGGGCTTTACCAACATTTAAAATAACATTGAAATCAGTCATTTCATTTTCTTCCATTAATAAAGCCGGGCGTACAGCAGATAAACGACGTTCCGTATTGATTAATGTTCCTTCTTTTTTCGTTCCAGGAACAACTGGGAAGAAGATACTACAATCTTGTGAGCTATCTGTATCATCATAAATATCTTGAACGATGAATAAATCTAATTTATCCATTGCTTCTTTAAATGTTTCATTATTAATCCATGAGTGACGTGGATTTGTACAAAGAACCCATAATGCTTTAATTTCTCCAGCATTAATTTTTTCGATAATCGCATTGTATGGTAACGTTGGTTTAGATGGTAACCATGATTCATCGATTCCTAATGCTTCTGCTACTGCTTGACGACGAACTGGATTATCATAATCTCCCCCACCATATAAACCAGCTGTATTACTGAATAAACGTGATCCCATGGCATTACTTTGACCAGTAATTGAGTTGGCTCCCGTACCAGGACGTCCCATATTTCCTGTCATTAAAGCAATATTGATAATGGCTTGCGCATTACGCACCGCTTCATATCCTTGGTTAATTCCCATTGTCCACCAAAGTGAAACTGCTTTCCCTTCATGAATCATTGTTGCTAATTCTAATACTTGTTCAGCTGTTAAGTTTGTTTTCTCTTCAACTTTATCTAATGTAAAGTCTTTAACAAATGTTTTGAATTCTTCAAACTTTTCTGTATGGTTTTCAATGTATGCTGCATCAATCCAATTTTTTTCGATTAATACGTTAGCTAATGTATACATTAATGTTAAATCAGACTTTGCTTTTAAGCGATAGAAATGATCGGCACGTTTTGCTGTTTCTGTATAACGTGGATCAATAACAATCACTTTTTTACCTTCAATTTTGTTCGCTTTAATACGTCCCCAAAGAATTGGATGAGCAACGACTGGATTTGCTCCGATTAAAATGATTGTATCTGATAATTCTAAATCATTTAATGTATATGGTGGTGCGTCAAATCCAAAACTTTGTTTATGTGCTACAACACTCGTCGCCATACATAAGCGTGTATTTCCATCTACGTTAGCTTTTAAGAAGTTACGCATGACATGTCCGTATAACGCCATTTCTTCTAGCGTTAATTGTCCGGTACTGATTCCGGCAATACTTTCTGGACCATATTGTTCATGGATTTCTTTTAATTTATTGGCAGTGTAAGTAAAAGCTTCATTCCATGAAACATGTTCAAATGTTCCATCTTCTTTTTTAATACGTGGTAATGGATTTGCTTTATAAACTGAGTGCTGTTTATCTAAATTTAATCCTTTAATACATGAGAATCCATTATTAACTGGATAGCCTTTTGTCGGAATGACTTTTACAATTTTGTTCTCTTCTACCATGTAATCGATATTACAAGCTAATGAACAATAATTACATGTCGACTGTACTTTTTTCATAAGTATCTCCTTTCAATAGTAGCGCATAAACTTGATGAATCTAAAGTGCTTCCTAAATTAACTAATTTAAATTAATTTTGAACGTAGCGAATCCCACTCCAGTAAATATTATGCTTAACAATCGCATCTTCACCTAAGTTAACATCTTCAAGCACCCATTTTTTAAACTCCATGAATCCTGTACGATCCACGATATAACCAATGTGTTCTTTTCCACCAGGTGCATCTTTTGCGATATACTCTGTTACATACTTATATGTATTTTGGATAATTTTAACGATGCTATCCTCATCTACCCAAACAATAAAGTCTTCTGCTAAACGTGGATTTTTCTTACCTGTACGTCCCATAATAGCTAAACGATAGTACTTTTCTTTGCTACGCGTCCATGCTGCTGTTGGGCAGTTAATCACACATTCTCCACATCCGATACATTTTGAATGATCACGTTCAACTTTATAGTTCACAAATGATAAAGCACCTGTTGCTTTTTTCTTACAAGCACGAACACAAGCCCCACACGAAACACAACGATCTTTGTCATACTGAGGCTTAGTCATCCCAATAATTCCAAAGTCATGCATACGTGCTTTAATACAGTCATTAGGGCATCCTGTTAAAGCAATTTTAAAGTGTAAATCATTAGGAAAAACTGCTTTTTCAATACGTTTTGCAAAGTTTGTCGTATTATAGTTTGCAAAAGGACACACATTATTACCAATACAAGCTGATACATTTCGTGTTCCAGCTGCTGTATATCCTTTTCCAGGAATCTCTTGATTAATATCTAGCCCTTCGATGATTGGCTGTAATAATTCATTGACTTTCGGAATGTCTTCAAATTTAATACCAGGGATTTCAAATCCTTGACGTGTGGTAAGGTGAACAGCACCATTTCCATACGTATTAGCAATTTCATAAATTTTTAATAAATATTCAGCTTGAAGCGCTCCACCTGGAACCCTAACACGAGAAGCTGTAATCCCACGATGCTTCGTTACACGAAACGCATTTTTCTTTAAAAGCTTAGTATTCACATCCATGCTGACACCCTCCTTAGTCAATTAAATCTTTCCCTTTAGTGTAATTAAATACTGGACCTTCTAGGCAAATGTAAGTGTCATCAATTTTACAGTGACCACATTTTCCAATTCCACAGCACATTTTACGTTCTTGCGAAATCCAAATATTTTGTTCAGCAATTCCACGTTTTAAGAACTCTTGGACAGTAAAATGCATCATCATTGGAGGTCCAACGACAATGACCTGAACATCATCTAAGTTTTTAATCGGTAAGTCTGGAATAAATTTTGTAACTAATCCAACATGTCCTTCATAACCTTCTTCTGCTTTATCAACCGTTAGAATGACTTCTGATGTTTCGCGCCATTTAGCTAAATCGGCTTTGAATAATACATCTTCTGGTGATTTGAATCCTGTGATTAATGTAAATCCATTTGATCGACTAGCATCTGTTGCGAAATAATCAACCACACCACGAACTGGAGATAATCCCGTTCCTCCAGCTACGACAATTAATTCTTTTCCTTCATAGTTCGCCACATCAAAACCATTTCCATATGGTCCTCGTAAGAATAAATGTTGTCCTTTATAGTGATTAAAGATTTCATTTGTTACTTTTCCAACTTTACGTATTGTTAAATCAACATAGTCTTCACCAATGCCACTTACTGAAATTGGCGCTTCACCGTATTTTGGAAGTGAAACTTCAAAAAATTGACCAGGTTTAACCTCACCTTGATAAGCCATACGGAATGTAAACTCGATTTCAGTATGCTGAATTACATCTTTGATTTCTGATAAAAACGGGATATACTCATTTACTGTCATTATTCCACCTCATCCATTGCTTTCCCTAGTTTGTTAATACAGTTAGAGAACGAAATATATTCTGGACAAACATCATCACAACGACCACAACCAACACACATATGATATCCATTACGTTTTTTGAAGTCGTAAATTTTATGCATCACTTTAAATCGCATACGTTGTCCTTTATTTTCACGGAACTTATGTCCACCAGCCATATCTGTATATCCATTTACTTGACATGATGCCCATACACGGCGTCGCTCTCCACATTTATGATTGTCTTGATAGAAAATGTCTTGCATCGTAAAGCATGTACACGTTGGACACACAAAATTACAACGTCCACAAGCAATACAACGCTCACTATACTCTTCCCACATGTCAGAATAGATAATTCGTAAATCTAATTTTTCAGGAATCTCAACATGAACTGGATTTTCTGTCACGAATTTTGGTGTGACTTCAGTCGTCTCCATCGCTTTAAGTTTTGCATCTGATAATAGTTCTTCGCATTTAATATCAAATGCCACTTGATCTTCTGCTAAATGAATATACGCCTCATAATGATCACACGTATTCGTTCCCATATCGACACAAAAACAGTTATTAAAGCTTTTTTCACATCCCATGACAACAAATTTTGCTTTCTCACGGAATTTTTTGTAATAAATATCTTCAAAACCATTGCGTAAATAAATCTCATCTAGACGACGAACTGCATGTAAATCACAACTACGTAAGAAGATTAAAAGATTTTGTTCATTCATTGACGCTTCTTTGACTTCTGTTTCTGTAAAGAAGAATAATGTTTGTGTAATTGGTAATAATACCTCTTTGTACGAAAAACTTGATTTTTCATTAAATTCAATTTCCTCAATACATTTGATTTCCCCGTAACGAACACGGTGCGTATCTGAGAAAGTTCCTTCTCCTTCATACTTCTTTGGTGCATAAATTACATACTTTTTTGCTAATTCTTCTAAAACTTCATTGAAATTAGCCCTTGCCATAATTAACCCCATAATAAAAGACCTCGCTTCTTAAGTTCTTTACTGTAACGAGGTCATTGTACTCTATTTCACAATTTTTTTCCGTGATAAAAATCACACAATGAGCGATTTTCATCACAAGTTGTGCATATTAGTGTACATTTATATATTTTTATGGTATGCACCTAAAGCTTCAATGGAGATAACTTTAATTTTTTTATTTTCATATTCAACTAAATTAGCGGCGATTAATTTTTTTAAAGCCCTTGAAACAGTTTCACGCTGTGCTCCTAATAATTGAGATAAATAAGAAACCGTTAAAGGTAAGTCAATTAAATAACCCTCATCAATTTGCACTCCATAATCTCGACATAAACGATATAACTTTGCGGCTAACTTTCGTTCCATCGCTATATTAGTTGGAGCATTTTTTAATTGCCGATATGTTCGTCTTAACTTCGAACAATATTGATTTATAACAGCTTGAGTTAAAGCAAGGTCATTCTCCATGATTTTAATAAATTTCTCTTTTGAACAAATAAGGATAGTAGAAGCTTCAAAACATTCACAGTCAATTGCGCATGGAAGTTGATTCCCTAGATTATCATTGAGCAAATGTCCTTTATCTAAGATAAAAATGACTCGTTTTTCTCCAACTTCACTCAGTTTATAAATCGATACCTTGCCACTTAAGACAATGAAAACTTGATCGATTAACTCTTTATCTCTAAAGATATAGCACCCTTTTTTATACTTAGCAACTCTCATACACTCTAATAATTCATCCATACTTTCCTGTTTAATACTCGAAAATAATTCGATATGACGTAATGTTTCCGCATTTACTACTTCCATATAACACTCCTTCTTAACCGCCTAATTCTGTTTAGGCCACCTTTAAATTTTTTACTCTTTCACTTCTATCATACAAATTCTTATCATAATTTAAAGTGTTTTTTTTTTCCATCCCCCTCACATCCATCTCATTCTTTCTAGTTTTACAATAAAAAAACTTACATTTTCTAACTCAAATGATTATTTAAAATTTAACATCTCACCCTATTCATTCTCTATCATTTAATCCTTTATTCTTTACCTCTTAAATATAAAAAGGCTATCTTTAGTTAAGCAAGTGCCTAACTAAAGATAGCTTTTTTAAATGATGACTTACATTTTAATATTCCTATAATAAAAAATTGTATTAACTAGTTTTCTACTCTATCTCCGCCGCTAAAATCCTTTCCTATAAAATAATGATTAAAGCTAAATAAGCAAAGAATGATAAAGTCGCAAGAATATGCCACTTGACACTTGGTTTTCCATTCTTTGTGATTAAATAACCCGTTCCGGCAATCGCTAACATTACGCACGAAAAACCAACATATTTAAGAAAACTATCTGTCCCAAACTTCATTGCTGTTTCATATAGCATTCCAAGGACAGATAAACTTCCTAACACCATATGTAAATTAATAATAAACCTCGTCTTTTTACCAAAAGCTTTTGGAATATAGTAAACTAATAACGCAGCAAAAAAACATCCATGTGATAACATTTTAATCTCTCCTTAGCTTAAACTTTTTTCTTTTTTAGAACCAGCGGGAATCGTTTCAATTCTAAACATAAAATAATAAAACTTCGCGATCACTAACACAATTAAGAAAATTCGCATATGTAAATTATCAACAAGAAAGAAAGGGAAACAAAGCATGATATCGGCAGTTAATAAGATGGTCCATTTTTGTTTTAGTGTCATTTGTCGATTTTGAACAAAGCTTTCTAAGTGCTTCTTATATAAATTTGTTGATTTAAACCAACAATCAAATCGATCTGATCCTTTGACAAAACAAACGGATGCTAATAATAAGAATGGTGTAGTTGGTAATATCGGTAAAATAACCCCTAATAACCCCAATCCCACACAAATTAAACCACATAATACTAATAATGCTTTTGTTATTTTTTTCATCTTAGCTCGCTCCCTTTCTTAATAAAACATGTGACGGAAAAATTCAATAGGTGAATAGATTAAGACACGTGGTCCAGAAAATCGCATCACATCTTTTACTTTTTGTTTCATGTCTTTTTTATAACAATGAATTGGACATTTCTGACAAGTTGTCTTTTCATCTCCAAACTTACAAAAACTTAAACGTTTATGAGCATAAGTTAATAATTCTTGACACTCATCACATAATCCATGTGATTTATGTTGATGTTTTTTATGACAATATAATTCAATCATTAATTTAATCACGCGTTTTTCACGTTCTACTCTTCCCTTAGCCATCTTATCCACTCCTATCAACGATAATCATTATCATTAATTGTCTAAAAATAGAGGACTAGGAGAGCCTAATCCTTACTATTTATTTTTGTAAAATTAATGTTTGATTTTCTAACTTATAGACTTGATCACAAATCGCTGTTGTCGATTTACGATGTGAAATCATAACAATCGTTTTATCCTTATTATAATCATTGATCGATTTTAGAATTGATCCTTCATTTAGTGCATCTAAATTACTTGTTGGCTCATCTAAGATTAAAACATCACCATCATGTAAAAAGGCACGTGCTAATCCTAAACGTTGCTTTTCGCCTGAAGACACCATTCCTCCAAGCTCTCCAACTTTTGTTTCATATCCATTTGGTAAAGTTTCAATAAATTCATGAATGGATGCTTTTTTCGCTGCTTCAATGACTTCTTCTAATGTCGCATCGGCTTTTCCAATTTTAATATTGTTTGCAATCGTATCATTGAATAAATAAGTTTCTTGACTAACCAATGTTTGTTTTGTGCGAAGTGAAGCTGTTGGAATCTCTGAAATATTTGTGCCATCGATTTCAACGCATCCTTTTTCAACATCAAAATAACGCATTAATAATTTTATGAACGTACTTTTCCCAATTCCACTTGGCCCAATTAACGCTAGCTTATCTCCTTTTTTAATCGAAACAGAAGCTTCATTAAAAATCGGAGTTTTTCCATTTGGATAAGTAAACGTCACTTGATCAAAGGCTAACTCATTCATTTCAACTGTTGCCATTCCTTCAACTTCAGTGACTTGTGGCTCTTCATCTAATAAATCAAATAATCGCTGTGCACATGCAAACGTATGAGCTAACGTATTTGATAAGTTACTTAATGCGACAACCGGTCCAAATGATGAAGCAATAATAACTAATGCCACTAAAACTAATGTTAAGCTTAATTGTCCCGTTGTATAGAAATAGAACCCCATTCCAACGAAAACTAACATCGCTGAAGTAATGATAACCCCTGTTAATCCAGTTACAAATCCTTCATGATCTTTAATTTTTCGAACACTTTTATTTAACTGATTTGATTGCTCATTTAAGGCAGCTAAACGCTCTTGTCCTTGATTAAATAATAAGATTTCTTTTAAGCCACGTAATGAATCTAAAATATATTGATTACTGCTTGCAAATGCTTGACGATAGTTGACCCCTGCCGTCTTCACAAGTATTGATGATACGTAAGGTACGATAACTCCAACTAAAATAAAATATGCAGCAGCAACAAATCCGTAAGCAGGATGAATGAAATATAAAATGATTGCAATCATACTATTTGTTAATAAAGCAATTGCGATCGGTGCGATCGTATGCGCGTAGAATACTTCTAATAATTCAATATCTGAAGTAATTAATGAAATTAAATTCCCTTTATCTTTTCCTTCTAATTTCGCCGGTGCTAACGTACGAAGTTTCGTAAAGATTTTATCTCGTAACAGATATAAAATTTTAAAGGCTATGTAATGTCCTGATAATTGTTCAGCATAACGTAATAGCCCACGGCTCACGGCACAAACCACCATAATAATAATGGCTGCTTGGAACGTAACGATGGTTGGTCCTTCTACAATTGTTCCAAGCGCAACAGCAGCAAAACTAGCAATGGCAATTGCTGCTAAGAATCCTAGAACTCCCATCGTAATCGTGATTAACATCACGAAAATTAATGGTTTCAATTCTAAGATTAATCGCTTCATAATACTAAATCCAGATTGACGTTGCATTATCTCACCTCTCTAATGCTCTCTAATTGTTGTTGTTCAGATACCATGTGTGCATATACTCCATCTTGACTCATTAAAGCTTCGTGTGTACCTGACTCAACTAATTCTCCTAATTTAAAGACATGAATCATTTTCGCACGTTTCACGCTTGATAAACGATGCGAAATAACCATGATTGTTTTTGTTTCAGATAAATCATAAATTGCATCCCAAATTGCTTCTTCACTTTCAACATCAATATTTGATGTCGCTTCATCGAAGATAATCGCTTGACGATTCGCTAAAATAACACGTGCTAACGCTAAACGTTGCTTTTGTCCACCTGATAAGGAGCTTCCGTTTTCAGCTACTTCTGTTTCTAATCCATTTGGTAAACTAGTTACAAATTCATATAAACGCGCTGTTTTTAATGCCTGTTCAATCTCTTCCATTGTTGCAGCTGGGTTGGCCATTAATAAATTATCACGAAGTGTTCCTTTGAAGATGTGACTATGAGCTGATACTAATGAAACGTGACGATATAACTCCTCAGGTGCAATGTCAGATAAGCGAACTCCATTTAAAGTAATCTGCCCATGATTCACTTTCTTTTGCGCCAATAACAAAGCGGCCATTGTACTCTTACCACTTCCACTCTCTCCAACAATAGCAGTTAAACCACCCGGTGTTAAGTCCAATGAAATATCTTTTAAGACTTGACGTTGGCCATCATAACTAAAGTTTACATTTTCAACTTTAATATTTAACTGATCGCTAGCCGGAATCACTTTTGGAGACTGAACCACTTCTTCTTCTGTATCCAATAAAGCAAAAATACGATCTGAAGCCGCCATCCCATTCATCGCAATATGGAAATATGAACCTAATAAACGAAGTGGGATAAAGAATTCTGATGATAATAAGATAATCACAATTAAATCTCCAACTTGAAGATTTCCATTTTTAAATTGATAAAGAGCAACAATTGTTCCAAGTGCTGATCCACCAAATGCAATTAAATCCATAATATTAATTGAATTTAATTGCATACTTAAAACTTTCATCGTAATACGACGGAAAGCTTCGGCCTCTTCATTCATTTCAATATGTTTTTGATCATCCTGACCATAAACTTTTAACGTTGTTAAACCTTGTAAATTTTCTAAGAATGTATCTCCTAAATTAGCGTAGTTATTCCAATACTCTTTTAAAATACGTTTTGCTACTTTCATAATGGCAATAATCGATACGGGAATTAGTGGGACACATAACATAAAGACTAACGCCGCTTCCCATGAAATAAACGAAATAACAACAAATAGTGTTAAAGGTGCTAAAAGTGAATAGAAAAATTGAGGGATATATTTACCAAAGTAAATTTCTAACTGCTCTACTCCTTCAATTGAAAGTTGAACAACTCCTGATGTCTTTTCAGATTTCTGATAATCCATCCCTAAACGTAACAATTTCTCATATACTAAACGACGTAATGTCGCACGTGCATTCGCAGATGACTTATATGAAAATGTCCCATATAAATGGTGACTCACTAATTTAACAATTAGGGCAATTACAATAATAATAATCCCCATCGTTAATGAGACATGCTTCGTTAACATATAATCCGACATTGCTGTCCATAGTGATCCACTAGTCAAATTTAATGTTTGTCCCGCTACCATCACATTTATTAATTGACCAATTAATAAAACAATAATGATATTACAAATAATCCCAATCCAACTACATAAAATAGTTAACCCCATATATTTTTTGGATTCATCACAAATCGAGATGAGCCTTTTATTGATCATCATATCTATTTCAACTCCATTTCTTCTCCGCTTAACGTTATCTATGATAATGATTATCATTAACTCTCGTTTTCTAGTATAGCATAGATCTTTCTAATTTTTATAACTATATTCACTTCTTTACCCTTTTCAACATTTTTATCCATAAAAAAAATCTAACGATATCGTTAGACTCTAATTCAATGTTGCTTTCACAACGTAGCGCTCTTTATTCAGACCATAATAAACAAATGGGTAACAAGTCACTAAGGTTAATACACTCTCCTCCGTCGATTCAAAAATATAAGGATCATTAGGAAGTCTAATTGAAATTTCATCAACCGCATAATAAAAAATTCCTTCAACGCTTTCAATGATAATTGGTTCTCCAACTTTAAGATCTTTTAGGGACCATAAAAATTGTTCTCGATGCCCATAAATTAAACAATTTCCTTTCCTACCTGGAAGTAATGAGAGTGGATTGTGAGCTAACCCTTGTTCAAGTTGTTCTTTCTCAACGCCTTCAATTATAATCAAAGACTCTTCTAAAAATTGAGCACGCCCAACAATGGATCCAACATCAGTTACCTTCTTTAAAGTAGCCGTCATTAGATTGGTATCTGGAAACAAAATAAATCCTTGAGCAGGTTGCCACTGTTGCAAATGCTGCTAATTAATATTCATCTTTAATAAATGATAAGAAGGAGTGAGAGTAACTATGAGCAAACTAAAAATTAAGAAAAATAAAATGATGTTATTAGACTTCTTCATGATTTAGGTATCGTACAATAAGAACGCCTAAGCAAGTTAAACTAACACCGAAACTGCTCATAAAGTAGATAGGAGAAAGGCCTGTTGTTGGCATCTTCCGTGCATCAACTACATTAATGGGCTCATGAGGAAACTCTACTTCATATAAATCAATATTAGAAGCATCAATACTCATCACTTGATACTGCTGGGATACTTCATAACCTTCTGTTGATTGTAAGACTTTTAACTCAATAAGACCAGGTGTAACTTCAATCAGTACTTCTCCTTCAGAATTAGTTCGATAAACACCTAACTGTTCTCCATCTGGCGTAAATACTCCAATTAAAACATCAGATAGTCGATTACTTTGGTTGGCTGATTCAAATGCGGATACCTTAATATAACTAATAGCTTCGGGATATGTCTGTGCTTCAACTGAAACCTTTGAAAAAAGACATAAAGTTAATAAGAGATACATGATTTTAACTATTTTTTTCATTCAATCACCTTTTTATATAAAATACTAACAGATTAATGAGCCCTCTTAACTGGACCAGATTTAAAAGACTCAAACCTCCTTAATTACTCTTAATCCTATAAACAATCATCCGTCTATGATTAACGAGAATAATTGTTTCTTATATAGATATAACTATTTTTTACTATTCATCTTAAATTATAACAACTAATCGATTAGAAAATATTTCCTTTTATCTATATCCTCTTCTGTTTATTAAAACATAATATGGTATAATAACCTCAAATTTAAAAAAGGGGGAATCCAACCTATGCTAAATGAAGCATTAATTAAAGATGTATTAGATGAAGCAATGTCATTAGGTGCAGACTTTGCTGAAATCTATGTTGAACAAACAGAATCCCAATCCATTGATATGGTTGGCGGCAAAGTAGATAAAGCCAATCGCGGACAAGATTATGGAGTTGGAATTCGATTATTCCAAGGAACAAATTCAGTGTACGGATATACAAATGATTCATCACGTGAAAACTTGTTAAAAACAGCTCGTGAAATTGCATCAGCTCTTGTAGGTGAGGTCATTAGGAAACCATTAAATCTTATTCGACAAAATATTATTAACCAACATATCATTCAAACGGATTTAAGTGAAATGCCTGCTTCACGACGTGTTGAAAAAATGCGTCAAGTGAGTGACACGATTAAACACTATCACGAATCAATTAGTCAAAGCGCTGTTGCTTTATCTGAAAAAAAACAACATGTCTTAATTGCTAACACAGAAGGAACATTAGTGGAAGATACTCGTGTCTATACTCGCCTTTTCATTCGAGCCGTTGCTTCAAATGGGAAAGAAATGCAAACGGGCGCACATGGTCCTGGGGCTTTACAAGGCTTTGAATTTATCGAAAATCTTGATCTTGATTTTTATGCTAATGATGCTGCTCGTCAAGCGGTAACCATGTTAAATGCAGGCCCTTGTCCAAGTGGAAAAATGCCAGTTGTTATCGATAATGGATTTGGAGGCGTGATTTTCCACGAAGCTTGCGGACATGGTTTAGAGGCAAGTTCTGTTGCAAAAGGGCTATCTGTCTTTGCCAATAAACTAGGTGAACAAGTAGCAAACCCAATTGTGACAGCCATCGATGACGGAACGATTCCAAATGCTTGGGGTTCTTTAAATGTTGATGATGAAGGAACACCAACACAACGTAAAGTATTAATTGAAAATGGGATCTTAAAAAGTTACATGATTGATAAATTAAATGGTCGTCGTATGAAGATGGCATCAACTGGTTCTGGACGTCGTCAAAATTATCGTTTTGCTCCAACCTCACGTATGACCAATACATTTATTGCTGAAGGTCCAAACACACGCGATGAAATTATCGCTAACACGGAGTATGGTCTTTATGCTAAAAGTATGGGGGGCGGTTCAGTTAATCCTGGAACAGGTGACTTTAATTTTGCCGTTAATGAAGGATATATTATTCGTAATGGAAAAATTGCTGAACCCGTTCGTGGTGCAACACTCATTGGTAATGGACCAGCTATTTTACACCAAATTGATATGGTCGGTGAAAACTTAGCACGCGCTCAAGGAATGTGTGGTGCTGCCAGTGGTTCAATTCCAACTGATGTTGGTCAGCCTGCTCTTCGTGTAAAAGAAATTACTGTTGGTGGAGCAAAGGGGGAATAAAAGATGATTAATTTAGATTTATTATTTGAAGCAGGATCAAAAGCAGGCTTAACAGATATGGAAGTTTATGTAGTTAAAAATGATAACTTTTCATGTAAAGTTTTTGAACAAAATGTTGATTCTTACTCTGTTTCAAAAACACAAGGCTTATCGTTTCGTGGGGTTTATGAAGGTAAGATGGGCTATACATATACGGAAAAATGTGATGATTCATCCATCCCATTCATCGTATCTAGCGTCATTGATAATGCCCTGTTAATTGAAAAAGATGAAAATGAAGAATTATATGCTGGAAATGATAACTATGTTTCTTTAAATCTTTATAATGAATCTTTTAATGAAGTCAGTGCATTAGATAAAATTAACTTCTTAAAAGAAGTAGAAAACGAATGTTTTGCTTTAGATTCACGTGTTAAATCCGTAGACTATTGTGCCTTTTCAAATGGAACAACTGAAGTTGCTCTTAAAAATACAAAAGGATTAGATGTCTCAGAACGTCAAAACTTTGCTTATACATATGTTAGTGTTTTAGTTTCTGAAAATGGAGAAAATAAAAACGATGGAGACTTCATCATTAGTACAGATTTTAATGACTACGAACCAAAATCACTGGCTAAAAAAATCGTTTCTGCCGCTCTTTCACAACTTGGAGCAACAAAAGTAAAATCAGGAACATACCCGATTGTTCTAAAAAATTTAGTTGCAGGCTCTATTTTAGAAGCGATGAGTGGTATCTTTTCTGCAGAAGCTGTTTTAAAAGACTTATCCCGATTAAAAGATAAAGTTGGAACATCTATCGCTAACCCACTGATCACGATTATTGATGATCCACATTTAGAAAATGGAATGGGAAGTTCATCATTCGATGGTGAAGGTGTGGCAACATTTGCAAAAGAAGTTATCACTAAAGGAATTCTTAATACTTACTTACATTCCTTAACAACAGCTAAAACATTTAATGTTCAGCCAACAGGAAACGCTTCGCGTGCTAGTTTTAAAAGTTCTGTCAATATTTCACCAAGTAATATGTATATTAAACCACAACAAACAAGCTTTGATGAAATCCTTCAACAAGTATCAAATGGAATTTATGTGACGGATGTTCAAGGATTACATGCAGGTTTAAATGCAATTTCAGGAGATTTCTCACTATCAGCTAGTGGATTTTTAATTGAAGATGGAAAAGTAACAAAACCAGTTCACGAAATGACGATTGCTGGTAACTTCTTTGATGTACTCAATCACATCGTCGGTGTTGGTAATGACCTTGACTTTGGTCCTTCAAATGTAGGTTCTCCAACCCTTTGGATTGAATCATTAGCGGTAGCTGGTGAATAGGAGTTACTAAAATGAAGAACCGACTCTATAATTTGATATTTCCCATTTGGATGCTGATCTTTATTCCTATGACATGGCTGATTGTTTTACCAGCTAATTTCCTCATTGATAGTCTCATCCTACTTCTTTCACTTTTTCTATTCGTTAAATCAAACTATTGGATGATTTACAAACAAACTATCCTAAAGATTTGGGGATTTGGTTTTTTATCCGACTTCATTGGTGCTCTCATTCTATTTAGTATCTATTTAAGTGATTTTTTTATCCAAAACAGTGTCATCTCTAATTGGTGGTACGATAATGTCTTTTATCCAGTTTCATATGATCCATTCAGTTCAATTTTTAGCATCATTTGGTGCTCGATTGCCGTTTTAGTTTCTGGAATCTGTATTTATGAATTCAATTACCGTGTTAGTTTTAAACAGTTATCATTAGAACCAAAAACAAAAAAGAAAATGGCATTATTACTTGCCATTTGTACTGCACCTTACTTATTTTTAGTACCAACCGCACTATTTTTCTAATAAAAAAAATCGTAGATTTCTCTACGATTTTTTTATTACTTTTCTTTCATATAGTGAATATAAAACAATTGCAATAATACTGAAGAATACTGGTCCCGCCATCATCCATAACGTTTTATCATAATCTCCTGTAGTTAATGGTTCCACAATTGAAAATACATTCGCAAATCCAACAACGGCTGTTACAATATAAGCAACAACGATTGCTACTGTTTTACTTTTATAAATTACAAATGGTTTTTTGATTTCATCTTTTCGTTTAAACGAAATGAATGCAATTGAAATAAATAAATAAGGAATGGTCATCGCAACATTCGTCATTAACACTAATTTGTCAAAGAATTTAGCGGCTGACTCCCCCCCAAATGAAACAAGTAGAATTAAAATAATCGCAATAATCGCTTGAACTTTCATTGCATTAACAGGTAATCCATTTTTGGTTTTCGTTAATGATTCTGGCCAAATTCTCTTTGGTGTTCCTTCAATTAATTGTTTCAATGGACTATATGATAACGTCATAAATGCTCCGCTTAATGCTAAGAACATTGACAATCCTACAAAACGAGCTACCCAAGAACCTATTTGAAGTGAAAGTTGTTCACTTAAACCAAGAGCATGACCTAACTCATAACCAAGATTTTGCATAATAATATATGCTACATTCCCTGTATTTACACCAGAACCTGATAAAACGCTAGTCCAATTTGTAAAGATACCGATCATAAAAATTCCAATGATATAACCTAACGAAATAATTCCCGCTGCAATTAACAGCCCTTTAGGAAATGTTTTAACGGGATTCTCCGTTTGATCGACTAATCCACCAACAACTTCTGTTCCACCAAATGCAAAAATAGCAAATGTTAAAAATGATAGCGTAGCGACAACACTTTGATAATTTCCGTTTGGTGACTTTGTAAAGGCATGCGTAACATCTGCTATTGGTTGAGCTAATTGACCTTTGTTTAAAATTAAAATTAGGATTCCACCGATTAATAGTACAATATTTAATAAAGCAACGGCTGAGCCACCAATTGATGTTACCTTTTTAATGCTTTCTAATCCGCGAGAAATTAAAACAAAAACAAGGATTAGCCAAGCCACTCCTAAAAGTCCTAGAACTTGTGTACTTGAAAGTCCAAATACACCCCATTGACTTGTTGTATCATGTCCAAAAATCATGTTTGATAATGGAATCCAAATGGTTGAAGCAACGTTCACCATCCAAATCACATAAGAAGCATACCACATAAAAATCCCAATAAATGCGTAGCGTGGTCCTACCGACTTCTCCATCCATGAGTAGATTCCACCCTTTTCATTTTTAAACGCGGCTCCAAATTCTGCAATCATGAAGGCAAATGGAATAAAATAAGTAATTGCTGCAATGATATACCAAGGAATAGCCGCATATCCCATTAAAAAGAATCCACGTGGCATATTCGCAAATCCAAAAACAGATGTAAAGATCATCAAGATTAATGATACTAATGTTAGTTTTCCTGTTGCACTTTTCGTCATTCTTTAACCTCTCTCACTAATAAAATAAACTTTACTTAATTTTTTCTCAAAACAATATTTAATTTTCTTTCTTAACATTCCCAATAGTTATACTTTTATTCATACCAATTTAACTCGAATTCTGTCAACAATTATAAAGTTTTTTTCGTCTTTTTTCCCTCTTTTTATTAAAAAGAATACGTTAAACTATTACTGTAATCGTTAACAGATATAGTTATAAAGGAGCTAAAATGATGCTAGAACCCAAACCAATTTTTAAACCTTATCAATTTGTTCAACAAATTGAATTTAAAAACAAAGATATTCATCGTCATGATTTAGGCTTAGATTATTTTGGATTTATTAAAACATCTCATGTGATTGAACGAACAATGATTGAGTATGAAATCGTCTTTGCCTCTTCAAATGAACATAGAGTATTAGAATATTCATTACGTCCACTATCAGATGATGAGATCGAAAGTCGCTTAGAACAGATTTTAAAATCGCCTGAGAAGTACCAAACATTCATTGATACTCTTCAGAGTGAACTAAACTTACAACTAGATTACCCTAATCTATTCTGCACTCAATCGCTCCCTCTTGAAATGGCACTCGAATCGAGTAGGAGATAATTAA
>NZ_JAMQUS010000066.1:0-1895 GCF_025594995.1 Turicibacter sp. GALT-G1 | reverse complement strand
AAGGGGCTGTCTCAAAATAGATGGCCCTTTGAATTAAAAAACTACAGTTTACAAAAAAAGGCAGTCCCATTCGGGACTGCTTTTTTGTATACTTTTTTTATGCTAAAAAAAGAAAATATACATCAAGATTATACAACTTATTCAGCTGGATATCAACTCTCTTTAACGATGGATATTCAAGTTTATATTGCACCTCATGACCCTGTACGTTTGCTTAATCAATTATTGGAGGGATTAGATTATAAAAAATTATTAAGCACTTACTCTGATCAAGGGAGAAATTCTGTCGTACCACCGGTTATCATGTTTAAGATTTTAGTTTACGCGTATATGAATCGCGCTTTCTCTTCACGAGAAATTCAGCGACTTTGTCAACGGGATATTCATTTTATCTGGCTGTTAAACGGTTATCCCGCGCCTAGCCATCATACGATTAATCGATTTAGAAAACATCATTTAAGCGATGGCATCCTAGAAGATTTATTTGATCAATGGATTGAGCGTCTTCACGCCTTAGATGAAATTCATTTTAAAAACCTGTTTATTGATGGAACAAAAATTGAAGCGAATGCCAATCGTTATTCCTTTGTTTGGTTAAAATCAGTCACTAAAAATGAATCTAAACTTCATACAAAAATTGAAAAACTGCTTCAACAAATCAACGAAATGTATCTAACAACGTATCAGTTCAATTCGACTCAACCCTTAGATGGTTTAGAATCTTGTTTAATGAATTTGAAACAACGAGTGATTGAACAATCCATTGAATTTGTTTATGGAAAAGGAAAGAGAAAAACCGTTCTACAACGTCAAGTGGAAACACTCGAAGATTATATTGAAAAACAGAAAATGTATTTGACGTATCAAGAAATGATTGGCGAGCATCGTTCAAGTTGTTCAAAAACGGATGTTGATGCCACTTTTATGAGAATGAAAGACGATCACATGAAAAATGGTCAATTAAAACCAGGATATAATGTCCAAATTGGCGTTGAAGCGGAGTATATTGTTCATGTTGGAATCTTTAGTTCGGCCAATGATGTCACGACTTTGATTCCCTTTCTGACATCTATGGAATCTCGATTATCTAACACATTTGAACGGGTGATCGCAGATGCAGGTTATGAAAGTGAAGAAAATTATGCTTATTTGAAGGAGAACCATCAAAAAGTTTTCATTAAGCCCCTCAACTATGAAGCCTCAAAAACAAGAAAATATAAAGCTCAACTGGGGAAACGAGAAAACATGGCGTATGATGAACTCACAGATACCTATACGTGCGCAAATGGCAGAACGTTAAAACCGATTGAAGTTAAAATTAGAGAAAGGCAGACGGGATATCGAAAAGAAGTCACCCTTTATGAATGTGAAAATTGCCAAGATTGTCCCTTGCGTTCAAAATGTACAAAAGCGAAAGAAGGAAACCATAAACGAATAGAAGTGTCTAAAAAAATGCTTTCGCTAAGAACAGAGTCACTTGAAAATATCCAAAGTGAAGAAGGGATTATTTTAAGAAAGAATCGCTCCATTCAAGTCGAAGGTGCTTTTGGCGTGTTAAAACAAGATTACGGCTTCAGAAAATTTTTAACCCGTGGAAAAGTTCATGTCACAGTAGAAATGTTGCTTCTATGTTTTGGATATAATGTACAAAAATTACATAACAAAATCCAAAGCAATCGTTGCGGGCAACAACTCCATAAACAAAAAGTGGCTTAAAAAATCAGAATATACGGTCATTTTGAAGGAAAGAAACGTCCTTCTTTTCATCGTACTCAAAAATAAATTCAATCCATAAAATTCAATCCAGGGCCTAATTTTTTTTACGATGAATAGCCAAAAAAAGGAGCATGTAGCTCCATGACTATGAAGTTTTAGTCATTTTGATACAGCCCCTT
>NZ_JAMQUS010000065.1:0-63021 GCF_025594995.1 Turicibacter sp. GALT-G1 | reverse complement strand
ATTATCTCCTACTCGATTAAATAGACAAGTACTGTTAGATAAAAATGTTGTTTTTAGCCTTTATAATCTAATTCGGTTAGAAATAACTTTTGATATGAGGTTGTTTATTATCAATATGATTGTTTAATGCAATTAAAAAAAGTCATTTAAGAATAATTCCTTATTCCTAAATGACTTGAATGAACCTTAGAACGTTATCCTTTGCTTCCTCCATCCTTAATTGAAAGGTCAGGGAATATTGAGTGGAAAGGTAGAAGATTGGTGTTTAAAGTTCCTATCTCCAACCTCATCTATCGAGAAAACAATTAAAAATCCGATTCCTGTTTTAGAGTCAAATGTTTCACTTTTAAAAGAATTACTTAAGCTTTATGAGATAAATTTAATGGTTGAAGGGTATTATGTTTATGATGAACAACAGCTTTGTTTACAACTAAGCTCCGTATCGCAAAAGTTAAATTTTATCAAAGAACAAGAGCTTCAATGTTTTTTTAAACAACTCTCAACAAAAGCAACTTCAAAAACAACTTTGAATGATGATCAGCTTCAACGTATTTTTTCTTTTGTGATTTCAATGCGTTATGTTGAATATTTAAGAGGGTTTTACAATGAGCTGAGTTTAGTTGATAAGGTGCACTTATCGTCTACCTTAAGCCGATGTTCAAAGGAGTTACTTGCATTTTTTGTCAGTCCTAATTCTTTGACAATTCAAAAGATACAGCAGTTTAAACACAGATATTTAGAAGTTCCATCTCAACGAATACATCAACTGCAAACAAAATTATTTCATGAATTAGAAAGGTGGGCGCTAGCCCATCCTGATCTTGAATTTATGAGCTTCAATGAGAAAGTGCTAACTTTTTCTGAAGGATTTCAATTCTCGCACTTAGACCGCAAAGAACCCTTTGTCATTTTACATGACTCATAACTCTTCGCCATTGTAAGCTTTAAGAAATTATGGTTTAATTATCCATATTAATTAAATGAGGGAGAGGTAAATATGATAAGTATCCGCTCAATGGATGCAACTGATTATGAGAAGGTTGCCAACATCTATCAACAGGGAATTGATTCTAAACAATGTACATTTGAGACAGAAGTACCAACCTGGGAGAGTTTTGATCAAGGACATCTTCAGTATCCGCGATTAGTAGCAGTTGATGAACAAGGACAGGTCTGTGGATTTATCGTCTTGAGTTTAATGAGTTCAAGACGATGCTTTCGAGGAGTTGCCGAGATTAGTATTTATTTAGATCGAGCTTATACAGGACAAGGGATTGGAAGAACCTTAATGAATGAAATGATTACTCAATCAGAAGAAGCGGGGATTTGGAGTTTATTTTCTGGAATTTTTCCAGAAAATAAAGCAAGTATTGCACTTCATCAACGATGTGGTTTTCGAGAAATTGGTTATCGTGAGAAAATGGGAGAAAGCGAGGATGGTACTTTTCGAGATGTTATCTTTTTTGAGCGTCGAAGTCAGATCATTGGGTAGATGATAATTTTGTAATTTAATCTATCTTTGAGTTTCGCCTAACATTTAAACGCATATAGTAAAGTAGACAGTTAAAGTGAGGCGATACAATGGAATATGGTATTAGTGGTTATCAAACTGATTACCGATTTATGAAAAAAGAGGTGATTCAACTTGCTCATGAAACGGTTCCGTTAACGGGAACTGAACAAGTCGATCAAATTTATTTATTAGGAACTAAAGAGGATGATAATTTAATTTATAGCGATATTGCATTGGTTGTTGAAAATGGAGCAACTGGAGAAAAAAAGTTTTACCCAATTCCAACTTCAAAAGGAATGGGGGGCGGGATAGATCTTGTAGATTTTACGCATGATGGTTTGTTAGACGTGGGGGTCTATATTTTTAGTGGTGGAACCGGAAGTCAAGTCGATTATTATATTTTCTTTAATCAAGGTAAGGCAGTACAACTTGGATTTAGTAATAAATTATTAGAAGAAAAATTTAAATTTCAAGTCACCTACTTACCTAAGTATCAAGTCGAAATTAAAAATTTGAATACAAATGAGACAACTATTTTAGATTTATCAAGACGGAGTCCAGATTATTTAGAGGCGATTTACGATACGCAAGGGAATTTAAAAAATCCATTATTAGGGGTTGTCGCTCCTGTCAGTGATTCAAATCCAATCAATAGTAAACATTACTCTCAAGGTCATGATCTGATTTTAACCCAACGAATATTAGGCCGTTCACATAATGATACGTTAGGTTATGTTCAATCATACATAGGGTTTGATGAAGGAAAATATTATGTCTATCGTACGCTAATTTCACAATAATAGGCGATTTAACTAAAAATCATGATTAAAAGTTAAAAAAAATCAAATACTAAAGGTCAGAAACTGTATTTTATATGGGAGTGATATGGATGACAATTGAAGCCTTTGTATTTGGAGCTATTTTTGAAATGTGTATTACTTATTTAATTTTATGTGAATTATTTTTTTAGATATGAAACATTAAGTCATGAAAAAAACATCATCTTAACTAAGGATGATGTTTTTTTTCATTATTAGCAGGTTGATAGGATAAGGAACCTGTTAGTAAAGCTAAAATTAACATTTGAATGAATAATAGAAATAGACTCGATAAGTTAGCCAATTGGAAAAATTGAAGATTAGCATCAGGGGAGGATATTTTATTAATGACATAGAGGTAATGATTTAAGTTTGGGTTGATGGCTTTTTTACATTGAATTCGTTGGATTAAGTCTAACTAAAAGTCAGGTGATTGGTCATTCTAACCTAAGGTGAGATAAGTTTCATTTCTAATGGTTGCAGGAACAGCCCCATGTAATCACATTGTTTTCTTACTAAGAGATATGGGCTTACTTGAGGGGCTTCAATAGTTAAATAACTCACCATAAGGGCATGCTTCTCGAGCAAAAGTTTAAATTTGAATATGACGCTCACTAAACATTTCTTCGCTAAAAGTAGGTAAATGAGCCTTAAGTTTTACATTGGCTTGTGCTTGTGTTTCAAGTATTGGATGAAATCAACAAATGAAGCTAAGTAATAGTAATAGCCTGTATTTTTTAGATACATCATAGAAAGCCCTCCTACACCATACTGTGTTAATTGTAGCATGTAGATGTATTTATGCGAAATATTTCCATAAAAAAGAAGCTATCGATGAGATAGCTTCTTCTTAAGTGACAGTATGGTGGAGTAAATAGTGTGATGGTGTATGAGATGTTGGTAGTTTTATAAAGTGATAAAAGGATTATTTGTTAGTAAAAGGTAAAGAAATAAATAATGTATGAAGTATAATGGCTATAACAATGGATTAAAAGTGTTTAAAAGATAGAAGTTTAAATAAAAATTTAGTAAGGATATAGGAGAATGATAGGTAATGTATGAATGTTTATGTTTAGAAAAATTTAATCAATTGTTTGATTGTGTCTACTGTCCTTAATCGACTGAGGATACCGGAAGTGATTAAGTAAATAGATTTTGTTAAAGTGTTGTAGGAAAGTTGGATATTAGACTGAATTAGGAATGTTTTTAGGATGTATGAGTGATTTGGTATCCTCAATATACCATATGAAAATAAAGAAGAGTTGTCTGTGTTTATGTCATCAAAAATAAAAAAAACACCTTAATCGGTGTTTATTGTTCGGTTTGGTACCAATGGCCGGACTCGAACCGGCATGAAGTAAGCTTCGGTGGATTTTGAGTCCACTGCGTCTACCAATTCCGCCACACTGGCATTTACAAATTTATTATATCATATCTTATAGCAGTTGCAAGTGTTTTTTTCAAAAAAATTCCAATTGTGAACGGTAGTATATCATTGTGAATGAATTCCTAATGTAAATTTTAATTAGAAAAAAATAGAAAAAATACAAAAAAATCAACAAATAATACTCATTTTTTTAAAAAAGATGCGTATATTATAAATATAAAACGCTTTCTTTTTTTGAGGGGTAATCTCATTAACAACAGATAATAAAAAAATCAGTGTGGTGATCCGATGAATGAGTGAGATTAGCAGAAAAGAAAAGGCGTCTAATGAAACCATTTGGAGGGATCAATTATGAACGTATATTGGAAACCTACAGTGAATCAAATGATGAGTGAAGATGTTTTTAATCAATCACTACAAGAGGTTGAATGTAAGATTTCAGCTTGGGGTCAACGTGAGTTAGCATTAAGTGGTTTCTTATTAGCTTCATTTGTTGAACAAAAAGTAGAGGAATATAAACGTTCGTTTATTCAAATTGAAATGCCGTTTCATACAGAAGCAGAGTGTCAAGCTTATTTAGATGATTTTTATCATGAATATGCTGAAGTTATTAAATTATTTCCTTATGACCGTTGGGTATGGGTTAAAAAACTAGAAGTGATACAATATGGGCCTTATGATATTCAGTGTGTTCATGTTCCTAGCCAAGTGCTAGATCATAAAGAATTCCCATTAGGTTAAGTTAGTATAGATGAGTTTGTCAATATCAAAGGAAAATCAATATAAGTCCGGAGAAGTTTTTTATATTGGAAAACTTTTAGTTGGACTATCGTCAGTTTTAGTATTAAAACAATTGAGCAACTAAGACTGATATCCAGGGATGAAATACACTTCTGTTTTCATAATTATATAGTTCTCTAATATATCTAAAATAAAAAGAGGGGGGGATTTCTAAAATTCCCCTCTTTTTCAAACTAGTTAAAGTCATTATCAGAATTAGACTTTATTTTAATTCATCGATAAACAGCTATTGAGGCAGAGTTGACTAATAAAAGAATATTTTCATTTAATAAGGGATAGGGTTAGATAAACCTTTTGATCATTTATCTAACTCTTTTAATTGGAAAAAAATTCATGAATAAATGAGTAAAAAAATTGTTTACAAACGTCAGTAAATGGTTTAAAATAATCAATGTGGAAAACAAAACAAAAAATGTCTCGGTAGCTCAGCTGGATAGAGCAACGGCCTTCTAAGCCGTCGGTCGGGGGTTCGAATCCCTCCCGGGATGCCACTTAATTGAACTAAATGACTACAACGGTGTAGTTTTTTTAATGTCTAAGCGTTAGGTGTATATTAACGTCCGATGTTGGTCGTTTGTTTAATGTTTTTGAATAAAAAATGTCTCGGTAGCTCAGCTGGATAGAGCAACGGCCTTCTAAGCCGTCGGTCGGGGGTTCGAATCCCTCCCGGGATGCCATTTGATAGAAGATAATGAACTACATAATTGTAGTTCTTTTTTTTGTTGTTTAAAAAGGAAGATGAAACGGAAAAAAACTAAACTCAAGTGAATATTAAACAAGGGTTGTTTACAAGATAAACGCATGAGGTGAAAAGATGGCAATGATTTATGACTTCCCGACAAATTATGAAGAAAAGATCGATCAAGCAACTAAATTAATGGAAAAGGGTTATATTGACCAAGCAATTTGTTTATTAGAAGATTTTTTAGAAGTTGTTAAAGATCAAAAGATTGAGTTCGAAGTGAAAAAGCAATTGATTACGGCCTATATGTTAAAAGGCGAATTTGAAATGTGTGAGGCACTTATTTTAGAAATAAAAGCGGCAAATTGTTTAGACTTAATTGTAGCGGCCCATGATATATTAGTCACGATGTTTCAACTTCCAGGTGATGTAGTAGATACCAAGCAGTTAGAATATGGTCGAGAGTTAGGGTTAAACGTTTTAACGAATAAGAACCTCATTGAATTGGTTTATCAATTAAAAACATACTATGAAAGTTATTGGTATGAAACGATTGATAAAAAAATTCAAGTGTTAAAAAATGAATCTAGCTTTGAGACCCGATTGATGGTGTTATCTGATTTGCAGGCAATTGACCCGATTCAATTAACGTTATTTCAAGAGGAATTTGAGTTTATTTTAAATAATTGTTCTCAGCCTATTATCAAAACCATGTTATTTGAATTATTAGTACAAAAGGGAATTGAATGTGAAGTGAATTTTGATAGTGAAATGATGAGTAGACAACTTAAAACAACTGCAGATAGTTTAGATGAATTTTATGAGCAACTCAATCAGGCCATTCACCTTCTCTTTGAAATTGAGGTGGATGAGGACACAAGGCAATTACTCAAACAACATCTAATCTTCTTTTACCAGTGTCTCTTTCCGTTTGTAGATGAAGTTAATCCAGGGGAAGTCGTCCAAGAATTAGCTCGTATGCTCTTAGGGATTGAACTGGAGTTAGTTAGGCAGCAAAAGGGGCTTGATGATAAATTAAATACAATGACTGACATCACATACAAAATGAGTCAGTATATCCTAAGTTTATCATCATTAATGTAGAAATTAGGAAAAGCCTATGTTATAATTTAAAAGTTGTTACAAAGATGTAAACGCAACGTTAATAGATGGAGGTTATTAGACATGTCAGTTAAAGTTGAAACAGTAGAAACTAATAAAGTAAAATTAACAATCACTCTTTCAGCAGAATCATTCGATAAAGCATTAGATGCTGCATTTAAAAAAGTATCAAAAAATTTACAAGCACCAGGATTCCGTAAAGGAAAAATGCCTCGTCCAATGTTTGAACAAAAATTTGGTGTTGAAGCATTATACGAAGATGCATTAGATGCATTATTACCAAAAGCATACATGGATGCAGTTGCTGAAACAAACATTGCTCCAGTTGCAGCACCATCTTGGGATATCAAACAAATTGGAAAAGGACAAGAATTAGTTGCTGAAGCAACAGTTGTTGTTAAACCAGAGGTAGAATTAGGACAATATACTGGAATCGAAGTTGAAGAATTATCAACTGAAGTAACAGAAGCAGATGTAGAAGCTGAATTAGAAAAATTATTACAAAACCATGCTGAAATCGTAGTAAAAGAAGGTGCAGTTGAAAATGGTGATACTGCAGTTATCGATTACGAAGGATTTAAAGATGGTGTAGCATTCGAAGGTGGAAAAGGTGAAAACCATCCATTAGTAATCGGATCTAACTCATTCATTCCAGGATTCGAAGAGCAATTAGTAGGAATGAATGCTGGAGAAACTAAAGAAATCACAGTAACTTTCCCAGAACAATATCATTCAGCTGATTTAGCAGGAGCTGAAGCAGTATTCAAAGTAACATTACACGAAGTAAAAACTCGCGAATTACCACAATTAGACGATGAATTTGTTAAAGATTTAGATCGTGAAGGAATCGAAACAGTTGCTGACTTAAAAGCAGATTTAGAAAAATCAATCAAAGCTCAAAAAGAAACTGCTGCTCGTAACCATGTCATCGATACAGTAGTTGAAAAAGCAACTGAAAATGCTAAATTCGAAATCCCAGCTGAAATGATCGAGGGAGAAGTTGCTCAAATGGTTCGTGAAGCTGACCAACGTTTCCAAATGCAAGGATTTAACTTAGATTTATACTTCCAATTCACAGGAATGGATATGGATAAATTCAAAGCTCAATTACGCCCTGAAGCAGAAAAACGTTTAAGCTACAACTTAACATTAGAAGCAATCGTTAAAGCTGAAAACATCGACGTAACTGAAGAAGAAGTGAACGCAAAATTATCTGAAATTGCTCAAGCATACGGACGTGAATTAGAAGAGTTAAAAGCTCAATTACCAAGCTTAGCAATGTTAAAAGAAGACTTAAAAGTTCAAAAAGCTGTTGACTTCATCGTTGAAAAAGCAGTTCGTAAATAATTAATTGATTTATTTGATCATTATTTTTAATGAGGCGCGTAGCATTCGTGCCTCATTTTGTGCAATATAAGAGGTTGCAAAAAATGTCTAAAATGGACATTAATAATTTGGAGGGTAGCTGAATATATTGATAGTAGTTACTCAATAATGAGATTTGTCACTGTATGGAGGTGTAAAGGATGAATAATATTGATATTACCTGCTCATTTTGTGGGAAAAGTCATGATGAAGTCAATAAAATAATTGCTGGACCTGGGGTGTATATTTGTGATGAATGTATCCAAATGTGTTCGGAAATTATTGAAAATGAACAGTCTGATGAGTTAAGTGAAGAATTTAAAACTTTACCAAAACCAAAAGAAATTTATGAACTATTAAATGAGTATGTCATTGGTCAAGAGGATGTTAAAAAAGTATTAGCTGTAGCGGTATATAATCACTATAAGCGCCTAACTTCAAATAATGAAGCTAACGACGATGTTGAAATTTCAAAAAGTAATATCTTATTACTAGGATCAACAGGTAGTGGAAAAACGTTATTAGCACAAACTTTAGCCAAAGTGTTAGATGTCCCATTTGCGATTGCCGATGCAACATCATTAACAGAAGCGGGATATGTTGGAGAAGATGTTGAAAACATTTTACTTCGCTTGTTACAAGCTGCTGATTTTAATGTTGAAAAAGCTCAACGTGGAATTATCTACATTGATGAAATTGATAAGATTGCTCGTCGCTCAGATAATCCGTCAATTACTCGTGATGTTTCGGGTGAAGGGGTTCAACAAGCCTTATTAAAAATTTTAGAGGGTGTTGTTGCCAATGTTCCACCACAAGGTGGACGTAAGCATCCAAATCAAGAGTTCATTCAAATTGATACAACAAACATCTTATTCATGGCTGGTGGAGCTTTTGCTGGAATTGAAGAAGTGGTTAAACGTCGTATCGGTAAGAAAGTCATTGGATTTGGAGCGGATTCAAAAGCTAATAACATGAGTAAAAAAGAAATCTACAGTCATATCCAACCGGATGATCTTTTAAAGTTTGGATTAATTCCAGAGTTTATTGGACGTTTCCCGATTATTGGAGCATTAAACCCATTAGAGGTAGAGGATTTAGTACGTATTTTAACAGAACCAAAAAATGCATTGACGAAACAATATAAAAAAATCTTCCAAATGGATAATGTTGTATTAGAGTTTGATGAAGGAGCGATTTCAGCTATTGCTGAAAAAGCAGTTGAACGTAAAACCGGAGCTCGTGGATTACGTTCTATCATTGAGTCAATCATGACAGATGTTATGTTTGAAATCCCATCAACAGATAATATTGAAAAATGTATTATCACACGTGATGTGATTGTGCATAATGAAAAACCGACATTAGTTTTTAAAAATGATGTAGCATAATTAGTATTTACTAATATTTTTAAAGTTTTTTGTGCTATAATAGAAGATAGAGTAAGGAAGCGAATAGCTTCCTTTTCTATATCATCTGAAGTGTCCGCTTATGATATAACTTGAAGTTGTTGATCGAAAATTAACCGTACAACAGTGAATGTCAACATGAAATTCCTGTTATCGACCAAAATATGTGGTGTTAAAAGTACTAGTGAGGTGAGTGGAAATGAGAATAGATGTAAACAGTGTCGAGATGCATACGTTGCCTGTTTTACCAGTTCGCGGCGTCATCTCATTACCAAATACAGAAGTTCGCTTAGAAATCGGTCGTCCACAATCGATTGAGGCATTAGAAGCATGTGAAGCTAATGGAAATTATGTGGTATTAGTTTCTCAAGTGGATCCAAATGTAGAAACGCCTCAAAGTGATGATTTATTCCAATACGGGACGATTGCTAAAATTACAATGAAAATTAAACTTCCAAATGGGCATTATAAAGTTAAGTTTAATTCGATTGCTCGTATTGAAGTTGAAGAGTATACGCAGCTTGAACCGTACTTTGAAGCAGTGGTTAAAACCATGCCATCCGTTTTAATGGATTCTGATCAAGAAGAGGCGATGCTTCGTTTATTAATGGAGGAAGTATCTGAACATGGAAGTTTATTATTTGCACATCCAGCTGATGTCACAGCGTTAATTGATGGGGCAGAAACAGCAGAAAAGATTTCAGATATTATCGCTTTTTATTTAAGAATTTCTGAAGAAGATAAAATGAAGTATTTACAAATGACTTCAGTTGAGGAACGTTTAACGGCTCTTTTAAAAGAAATTGAAAAAGAAAAGCATATTGCACAATTAGAAATGAAGATTAATCAAGAGGTTAAGCGTTCGCTTGATGAACATCAAAAAGAGTTTTATTTACGTGAAAAAATGAAAGCTATTCAAAAGGAACTAGGTGATGACTATTCGAAAGAATCGGTGAGCCAAGAGTTCCGAGAGAAAGTGCAGTCGTTACAAATGCCGGAAGCAGTGAAACAGAAGGCACTCGAAGAAATTAAGCGTTTTGAGATGTTACCGGCTAATTCAAGTGAGGCAGGGGTTGTACGTACTTATTTAGAATGGTTAGTAGCAATACCATGGAACGTACAAACAGAAGATAATAAAGATATTTTATTTGCTGAACAAACATTAAATGATCAACATTTCGGTTTAGAAAAAGTAAAAGAACGTATTTTAGAGTATTTAGCGGTTAAAACAATGACAGGGAAAAATCCATCAACAATTTTATGTTTAGTTGGTCCTCCAGGTGTAGGAAAGACATCATTAGCGCGTTCAATTGCTGATGCTTTAGGACGTAAGTTTGTGAAAGTTTCCCTAGGTGGTGTCAAAGATGAATCTGAGATTCGAGGCCATCGTCGTACTTATCTAGGCGCATTACCAGGGCGTATGATTCAAGCGATGAAAAAAGCTGGAACAACAAATCCGGTTTTCTTATTAGATGAAATCGATAAAATGGCAAGTGATCATAAAGGCGATCCAGCTTCTGCGATGTTAGAAGTTTTAGACCCTGAACAAAACAGTCATTTCAGTGATCATTACTTAGAAGAAGAGTATGATTTATCACAAGTTTTATTTGTTGCAACAGCTAACTATTTAGAAAATATTCCAGCACCACTTCGCGATCGTATGGATATCATTCATGTAGATAGTTATACAGAGCAAGAGAAAGCTGAAATTGCAACGCGTTATTTAATTCCACGTCAATTAGAGGCACATGGATTAACAACTGAGCAATTAACAGTAGCTGATGGTGTTGTTATGGAAATGATTCAATATTACACACGTGAAGCGGGAGTTCGACAACTTGAACGATTAGTTGGATCAATTTGTCGTAAAGTAGCTAGAAAATTATTGACTGAAAAGTTAGAAACTGTTCATGTCAACTCAGAAGTGCTTGTTTCATTACTTGGTAAACATAAGTTTACTCATGGATTAGTGGAACAAGAAGACCAAATTGGAGTGGTAACTGGATTAGCTTATACACAATTTGGTGGTGATATTTTACCAGTCGAAGTGACGTATTATAAAGGAACTGGGAAAATGGTTTTAACAGGTAAATTGGGAGATGTGATGAAAGAATCTGCACAAACAGCGATTAGTTATGTTCGTGCGAATGCAGAACGTTTCGGAATTGATCCATTAATGTTTAAAGATCATGATATTCATATCCATGTTCCAGAAGGAGCAACTCCAAAAGATGGCCCATCTGCTGGGGTAACGATGACAACAGCTCTTGTCTCAGCATTAGCGAAAAAATCTGTTAAGCGTGAAGTTGGGATGACAGGTGAAGTAACATTACGTGGCCGCGTGTTACCAATTGGTGGATTAAAAGAAAAATCAATTTCGGCTCATCGTGCGGGATTAAAAGTTGTTATTATGCCAAAAGATAACGAAAAAGATCTAGATGATATCCCACAAAGTGTGAAAGAAGATATCACATTTATCCCAGTTTCAACAATTGATGAAGTATTACAGCAGGCATTACGATAAGGTGTTGATTATATGCAAATTAATAAAGCAGAATATGTAAAAAGTTGTGTTCGTGCGGAACACTATCCAACGGACGGATTACCAGAGATGATTTTCGCAGGGCGTTCGAATGTAGGAAAGTCGTCTTTCATTAACTCATTAACAAATCGCAAACAATTAGCGCGTGTATCAAGTCGTCCAGGGAAAACTCAGACATTAAATTTCTATAACATTAATGATATGATGTATTTAGTTGATGTTCCTGGTTATGGATATGCAAAAGTTAATCGTTCATTAAAAGAGTCATTTGGACGTATGATTGAAGAGTATCTAGTCGAACGTGATGAGCTAATCTTAGGTGTTTTGCTAGTAGATTACCGTCATAAACCGACTCAAGAAGATATTGCGATGTATAGTTTATATAAATACTATGAGATTCCAACTTTAGTGATTGGAACAAAAAAAGATAAAGTTAATCGCAGCCAACATAAAAAACAAGAAAAATTAATTAAGGAAACCCTTGATTTTGATGAAAATGATGTGTTTGTTGCTTATTCTTCTGAAACACATGAAGGACGTGAAGAAGTATTAGAGATTTTTGAAGATTTAATCAAACAATATCATGAAGTACTAGCTGAAATGGCGCTTGAAGAGGAATAGAAAAAAGCTTCCCAATTTTTGGGGAGCTTTTTTTAAAGTTAAATGATCATTATATGAAAGAAGATGGAACATTAGAATTTTTTTGTATAAATCATTTCAAATTTATTTCAAATGCAATGGAGATAATGTATAATTAGTGGTGAAAAGTGGATATATAAGCCATCATTTATAGTTTTATTATTAGATTAATAGATATTTGTTGAGGATGCATGATAAACACACTTTTTGCTGATGATACGAAAGAATGTTACCTATTCATCGTAGATAGGTCATTTAGTTATAATCGATAAATTAAAGAAACAGAACTTGATATATCACTGATATAAGAGTTGATTTATAGGAGGTTTCAACCATGTTTAATCACTACTCAGTATTACTTCATGAATCAATTGAAAATTTAAACATCAAAGAAGATGGAATTTACGTTGATTGCACATTAGGTGGAGGAGGCCACAGTAGCGAGATTTTAAAACGACTAACGACTGGGCATTTGTATTCATTTGATCAAGATACATTTGCTATTGAAAATGCAACGAAACGTCTACAAGCGATTGGAAATAATTTCACGATTATTAAAAGTAATTTTGTTCATTTGAAGGACGAGTTAAATGCACGAGGAGTTGAAAAAATTGATGGAATTATTTTTGATTTAGGTGTTTCATCTCCACAATTTGATACACCAGAGCGTGGATTTAGTTATAACCATGATGCAAAATTAGATATGCGTATGGATCAAGAAGCCGAATTATCAGCTTATGAAATTGTTAATGAGTGGGAATATAAAGATTTAGAATTTATTTTCCGTGTTTATAGTGATGAGAAGTTTTCAAAACAGATTGCACGTGCTATTGAGCGCTATCGTGAAAAGCAGCCAATTGAAACGACATTTGAATTGGTTGAAATCATTAAATCGGCGATTCCTGCACCTGCGCGTCGAAAAGGTGGACATCCTGCTAAACGTACCTTCCAAGCATTACGTATTGCAGTCAATGATGAACTAAAAGTATTCGAATATGCTCTAAAGGATGCCATGGATATGCTTGCGATTAATGGGCGTGTTGCGGTTATCACTTTCCATTCATTAGAAGATCGAATTTGTAAACATATGTTCAAAAAGAGAAGTGAAGCGAAAGATATTCCACGTGGATTACCAATTATTCCTGAGGAATTCCAGCCAGAATTTAAGGTCATTACACGTAAGCCGATCGTTGCTGACGAAGGGGAATTAGCAGAGAATAATCGCTCGCATTCTGCTAAATTAAGGGTAGCAATGAAGTTAAAATAGGATAAGGGGGAAAATAGATGAGTCCATTAAAAAGACAGGTTGAACAGCAACAGCCGCTTCAAAGAAGAACGGTTAAACCAACTCAAAAACGAAAAGCGAAGAAAAAAGGATTATACTCACTACAAGGATTAGTAGGGATGACAGTCGTAGGAGTATTTCTTCTTTTGATTGGACAACTGTATTTAGATGCTCAAATTAATGAGCTTCATTATCAGGTAGAGAGAAAGAAACTTGAAATTGACCAACAAGTGGTCGTAAATGAAGAGTTATATTCAAAAATTTCAGAATTATCGACCTATTCACGTGCGATGGAAATTGCGAAAGAAAATGGTCTTTCAACTTATGAGAATACGATTACGATTGGAGAGTAACTTCGGTTACTCTCCGTATTTTTAACATCAAGAAAGAGAATGAGTTGTGAGGTTGATGTAGGTGAAACGAAAGAAACAACAATTAAATAACTTGGGGAGATGGACACTGGTCATAACGACAGCTTTTTTTGGAGTGCTATTTTTATATGTAGCTGGTTGTTTTGTTAAAATTGCGGTAACGGGACAAACAAGAGGGACGGATTTATATGAATTTGCTCTTGAAAAATATTTAGTCGAGGAAGTTGTAACAGGAAGACGTGGCACTTTATATGATCGTGATGGAAATGCTTTAGCAGAACAATTAACTTCATATACCTTATACGCCAATTTATACGAAGAGTATGGTGACGTGGTTGAGGATATTGATGAGACAGCAGAGAAATTAAGTACAGTTATTGATTTGTCAAAAGAAGAAATTGTTGAAATTTTATCGAAAGATGCTTATCAAGTAGAGTTTGGGACAGCAGGGCGACAGTTAACCTATTTAGAAAAAGAAAAAATTGATCAATTAGGATTAAGTGGAATTGGATTCCGACAAAATACTAAGCGATTTTATCCAAATGGTATTTTCGCTTCGCATACGCTAGGTTATACGAAGCTAAATGAAGAAACAAATGTCTTAAAGGGTGAAATGGGATTAGAACTTTATTTAGATGAATATTTAGCTGGAAAAGATGGAGTTATCCAATATATTAAAGATAAAAAAGGTTATTTACAGCCCAATAAAAAAGAATATGTGATTCAACCAGTAAAACATGGTTATGATTTTTATTTGACACTTGATTCAACGATTCAGACTTTTTTAGAGGAAGCGATGAATCAAGTTTGGGAACAAGCTAATCCTGAAAGTTTAGTAGCTGTTGTGGCTAATCCAAAAACGGGTGAAATTTTGGCGATGGGAAGTCGTTCGAGTTTTGATCCTAACATTAGAGATATTGAGAATTATAATAATCCAGTTGTCTCTGAACCATTTGAACCGGGATCGACGATGAAAATTTATACTTATGCAGCAGCGATTAATGAAGGAAAGTATTCAGGGAGTCAGTTTTATGAGTCAGGATCTCGCTTAGTTAATGGATCAACGATTCGAGACTATAATACAACTTGGGGAACAATCACTTATGATGAAGGATTTTATCGTTCCTCAAATACTGCGATTATTGATATGTTAACGAATTGGATTAGTCCGGATAAATATATTGAATATTTAGAAGCGTTTGGATTTGGAAGTCAGGTAGGATTACCACTTCCATCAGAAAGTGCTGGAACATTGCCAACAGATTGGGATTTAACACAAAAAATGACGGCTGGATTTGGACAAGGGATTTTAACGACTCCCATTCAGCATATTCAAGCTATTTCAGCTATTTTAAATGGTGGGCAAATTATTAAACCTCAATTGATTTCACAAGTCTATGATTCAAATACTGAGGAAATGATTTATGAATTTAAAGCAGAACTGGGAGAAACACCAATTACCGCTCAAACGGCTGAACAGGTAAAGCAGTTAATGGTTGGTGTTACTTCAAATAAAACCGGTTCTGGGCGACTTGCGTATAGTTTAAATGGTTTTACAAGTGGTGGGAAGACTGGAACAGCTCAGATTGCAGATGGAGCCAATGGTTACTTAGCCAATGAGTATCTGTATAGTTATATCGGATTTGCTCCAGCTGAAGATCCGGAATTGGTGATGTATGTTGCAATGAAACGACCTGAAACAGGTGGACATGATCAATTAGGACAAATTTATCGCTTTGTTATGCAAAATTCGTTAGTCTATTTAGGAGCTGAAAAAACACCAGTCGTGGATATTGCTGATGTTTATCAAAATACAGAAGTTCCACAGATTATTAATGAATCAATCGAGGAAGCCGTTCTAAAAATTGAAGAGGCAGGATTAACACCAATTATTATTGGGGATGGAACGCAAATATTTGCTCAATCTCCAAAAGCAATGTCTTCTGTTAGTGTTGGAAGCAAGGTGTTTATTCAAACCTCAAAAACATATGCCTTACCTAATTTTACTGGGTGGACGAAAGATGAAGTGGTTCAGTTTGCGATGTTAACAGGATTACAGGTCGAGTACATGGGAGAAGGATATGTGTTGGAACAATCTATTCAACAAGGACAGTTGTTGACAAATCCAATTGGAATAACGCTGACGTTAACGAAAGATTTAACTCAAATTAATGAAAAACTTAACTTGCAAGAAGTTCAGATACAACCTGAAGATTTAACAACTGAATCCAAAGATGAAGGTTCTCAATAAATAAAAAAAGACCTAATTGCTATATCGGAGCAATTAGGTCTTTTTTTTGTTTACATAGAGAGCAGTAGATGAGTCTAGATTCATCACATGAAGTAAAAATAGTTTTCATAAAGAGTAAATAAGTGTAATAAATTTGAATAAAAGGGATTTGAAGTGAAGGATTATGTATTTACTCAAGCGTGCACTCATATATTTACTATGGATGTAGAAGAGGTAATAAACGAATCTTAATTCAATTCAATAAGGGGGATAAGAGATGAAACAGTCAGGAGTTATACAACGACGATTAGTCGTATTGCTCTCAATCATTTTAATTTATTTTATAGCACTGTTTATTCGACTTGCGTATTTGCAAATTTTTAATTCAGGGACATTGGTTGACCGAGCCGAATCGTTATGGTCACGAAATTTACCGATTGAAGGACAACGTGGTATTATTTATGATCGAAATCATGATGCAATTGTTGAAAATGAGGTGGCACCATCTGTGATTGTCATCCCAAAGCAAGTCACAGATGTTGATAGAACGTCTGAAGTCTTAGCTGAAGTGTTAGAAGTAAGCGTAGAAGAAGCGAAAAGGCATGTCACACATGGTGTTTCCATTGAAAGAATACAGCCTGAAGGACGTAAACTTTCACTTGAGCAAGTTCAAGCTATTCAAGAGGCTAATTTGGATGGGGTATATCTGGTGAATGATGTGAAACGAAGCTATCCATATGGAAATTTATTAGCTCAAACAATTGGATTTACAGGAATCGATAACCAAGGAATTACTGGTCTTGAGTATGTGTATAATGATTACTTAATGGGAGAAAACGGGGTATGGAAATATTTTTCTGATGCCAAGGGGAACTCTTTACCACAATTTTCAGATGATTATGCTCCCGCTTCGCGAGGATTGGATATTGAGCTGACGATTGACTTACATTTACAAGAAATCTTGGAGCGAGAGTTTGATAATGCAGTTGCTAAATATGATCCTGATCAAATGATAGGTATAATTATGGACCCAAATACAGGTGAAATTTTAGCAATGGCCTCGCGGCCAACCTATGACCCTGAAAACTATCAAGATTATGATCAAGAAATTTTTAACCGAAATTTACCAATTTGGTCAACGTATGAGCCAGGTTCAACCTTCAAAATTGTAACTTTTTCTGCTGCGTTAGAAGAAGGAGTCATGAAGCTTGAAGATCGCTTTTTCGATCCTGGTTATGCCATTGTTGATGGAGTACGTATTCGTGACTGGAAAGCTGGTGGACACGGTGATCAATCGATGTTAGAAGTCATTATGAACTCATGTAACCCGGGATTTATTGAACTTGGGCAACGTTTAGGGAAAGAGAAATTATTTGAGTACATTCGAGCTTATGGATTTAATGAAAAAACGGGTGTCGATATGTTAGGAGAATCTCAAGGAATTATCTTTAATCCAGACAACATTGGAAATGTTGAGCTAGCGACTTCATCATTCGGACAAGGAAACTCAGTTACACCGATTCAATTAGTAACAGCAGTGAGTGCCGCTGTAAATGGTGGAAATTTAATGCAACCTTATATTGTGAAGCGAATGTTGCATCCCTATACGAATGAAGTATTATACGAACGCGAGCCAAGCATCAAACGTCGTGTCATCTCTGAGGAAACATCGGAAACGATGCGTTATGCCTTAGAAATGGTTGGTGCACAAGGAAGTGGGAAGGGTGCGTATATTGATGGGTACCGTGTAGGAGGTAAAACAGGGACAGCCCAAAAAGCAAAAGATGGAGCATATATTAGCGGAGAGTATATTCTTTCGTTCGTTGGAATTGCACCCATGGATGATCCTCAGTTAGTTGTTTATGTAGCAATTGATAACCCGAAAAACACGGTTCAGTATGGTGGAGTTGTTGCCGCCCCAATTGCCCGTTCAATCTTAGCAGAGGCACTACCGTATATCGGAGTTGAACCTCGTGAAGAACAAATTGAGAAAAAATATCTATGGACAGATACAAAATATGTAACGGTTCCAGATTTTGTTGGGAAGGAGCCGAAAGAGATTGAATCTTCTTATCTGTATAATATTGAATATCACGGTGAAGGGACAAAAGTTATTTCTCAACAGCCAGCAGCCTTTTCACGTACCATTGAAGGTGGAACAGTTAGATTATATTTAGGCAATTAATATAAAGATTGGAGAGATAGTATGAATTTAGTAGAAATGAGTGATTTGTTAGGAATTAGATTTATAGGGGAAAACCAAGTTATTTCTAACTTAGCTTACGATTCTCGTGAAATCGAACCTGGGGGCGTCTTTTTTGCGATTAAAGGTCAGGATCAAGATGGACATGAATATATTGAAAAAGCTATTCAAAACGGCGCAATTGCCATTGTTGGAGAAGAAGATTTAACATTTGATATTCCCTACTTTCAAGTGTTCAATACTAAAAAAGCTTTGGCTGTCGTATCAAATGAGTATTATCAAACCCCATCAAAAGATATTAATTTAGTTGGTGTGATTGGAACGAACGGAAAGACGACAATTACCTACCTGATTCAACATGTGTTTGAATGTTTAGGGGTGGATAGTGGTTTAATTGGAACGAATGGTTCTTGGGTTGGACAAAAGAAAAAAGCGACACATACGACACCGATGAGTTTAGATTTGAATGATTTATTAAAAGAAGGGGTGAAACATAATTTACCCTATCTTGTTATGGAAGTTTCATCCCATGGGATTAAAGAAAATAGAGTGGATCAAATTCAATTCGATCGTTTAATTTTCACAAATATCACCCCAGAGCATTTAGATTATCATAAGACATTTGAAGATTATCTTTTTACCAAAATGAGACCATTTATTCAATTGAGTGATTATCAAGAAGATAAAGTAGCCATTATAAACTGTGATGATGAACATGCCGATTATTTTATTGGGGCAACAAATGGACGTATTCTAACCTATGGCTGCAAGCCTCACGCAGATTTGTTTGCCAAAGATATTGTTTATACGTTAGAGCGTACCGAGTTTTCGCTTTATGTGAAAGGGGAATTTGTGAAGCGAATGTCTATTCCTTTATTCGGTAAATATAATGTTTACAATGCTTTATCCGTGCTTGCCTATTTTTATTCTTTAGGATATGATCCATTAAAAATCGTTTCATTTATTGAAAATGTCTCTTCAATAGAAGGACGATTTGAATATTTAAAAACCCAAGATGGCGTGACAGTCGTAATTGATTATGCACATAATCCGGATGCTATTTTCCAAGTTTTGACCTGCTTAAATGTTATTGCGACAGGACAGATTATTACGGTTTTAGGGGCAGGTGGGAATCGTGATAAAGCGAAACGAAAGATTATGGGAAAACATGCAACACGTTTATCTGATCATGTGTTCTTTACGAGTGATAATCCACGAAATGAAGATCCACTGAGTATTATTTATGACTTATTATCTGGAACAAGTAGTGTCAATTATACAGTGATTGTGGATCGAGCAAAGGCTATTGAAGCTGCGATAAAAAAAGCAAAGCCGAATGATTTAGTTGTTGTTTTAGGGAAGGGACATGAAAAAACCCAAAATATTAATGGTAAAATTGTTCCTTTTAATGATAAAATAGTCGTTGAAGAAGTGATTAGAAAAAGGGGTATATAAAAATGTTAAAATCAACTTTATTTGTATTAATTTTCTCATTTTTTATCGCAACGATTATCGGACCATTCTTCATACCTTTTTTACATCGTTTAAAATTTGGTCAAGCGATTCGTGAAGAAGGTCCGCAATCTCATCGAAAAAAATCGGGAACACCAACTATGGGAGGTATTATTTTCATCACCTCGATTGTTGTTATTTTATTAGTAACAGTTTTCTTTACGAAGTATGCGACAATGAGTAATGAGTTAATGATGCTACTTTTAACTCTTGTCGGATTTGGTGCGATTGGTTTTGTTGATGATTTTATTATCGTTGTTCGAAAAAATAACGAAGGACTTAAACCAAAGCAAAAATTATTAGCTCAACTTGTATTAGCAGCAGTCTTTTTCTATCTATTTTTAAAGAGCGGTTATTCAACAGAGTTATCTTTCTTTAATTTATTTAATATTAATTTATATTGGGTTTATGGATTATTCATTTTATTTTGGATGGTTGGATTCTCAAATGCAGTTAATTTAACAGATGGATTAGATGGATTATGTGGTGGAGTGAGTGTCATTACTTTTGGTACATTTGGAATGATTGCCATCGCTCAACAACAAGTTGGAATTGCTTTATTCTGTTTTGCAGTTGTAGGCGCATTATTTGGATTCTTAGTTTTCAACTTAAATCCTGCTAAGGTATTTATGGGTGATACGGGATCACTTGCGTTAGGGGCAGCCATTGCAGCTGTTTCAATTCTCTTAAAACAAGAGTTACTATTAGTCATCGTTGGATTAGTTTACGTGATTGAAACTTTATCTGTCATCATCCAAGTTGCTTATTATAAACGTACACAAAAACGTATTTTTAAAATGGCCCCAATCCATCACCACTTTGAATTATGTGGATGGAGTGAGTGGAAAGTCGTGACCTTCTTATGGGCTATCGCATTAATTTGTGGAGTAATTGGCTTACTCATTGCCATTTAAGAAGATAGAATAAACTTTTATTAAAGGGAAGATTCTTATGAAAAAGACGATTAAATACGAAAATAAAAAAGTATTAGTCATTGGATTGGCTAAGAGTGGAAAAGCAGCTGCGCGACTTTTACGTGAATTAAAAGCGAATGTAGTAATTAATGATCGTAATTCATTAGAAGACAATCCAGATGCGGTTGAAATGATGGCAGAAGGATTCGAAGTCGTGACAGGCGGGCATCCATTAGAACTGTTAGATCAAGGATTTGATTTAATTGTGAAAAATCCAGGAATTCCATATCGTAAAGTTCCGTTATTAATGGAAGCCATCAAGCGTAAGATTCCAATTTTAACTGAAGTGCAGTTGGCTTATGATGTTAGTGAGGCACCATTTATCGGAATTACAGCGACAAATGGGAAGACAACGACAACGACGTTAATTTATGAAATGTTAGAAGAAGATCAATTAAAACCATTAATTGCTGGTAATATCGGAGAAGTAGCGTCTTTAGTTGCACAGCAAGCGTCTAAAGAACAAGTATTAGTAACTGAATTATCATCTTTTCAATTAATGGGGATTGATTCATTTACGCCGCAAATTTCACTGCTATTGAATATTACAGAAGCGCATTTAGATTATCATACAGATATTGATGAGTATCGCCAAGCAAAGTTGAATTTAATTGCAAATCAAACGGCTGATCAGTTTTGTGTTTATAATGCAGAAGATGAGGTTATTGTCAATGGATTATCACGTACAAAAGCCACTTGTGTTCCATTTTCTTTAACAAGTGTGGTCGATGGTGCTTATTTATCTGAAGGAGATGTCTACTTTAAGGATGAAAAGATTATTGATATTGAATCTATTTTGTTAAAAGGTGACCATAATCTTCAAGATGTCTTAGGTGCTGTTGCTGTCAGTAAATTATATGGTTGTGACACAGAAGCCATTAAGCGTGTGTTAAAGCGATTCGTAGGAGTGAAACATCGACTTCAATATGTTGATGAAGTGAATGGTGTTAAATACTATAATAACTCTAAAGCAACCAATGTAATCGCAACTCAAACAGCGTTGAAGGCGTTTGAAGATTCTATCATTCTATTAGCGGGTGGATTAGATCGTCAGCATGACTTAAGTGGATTGCTCCCTTATTTCTCTAAGATCAAAGCTATTGTGACATTTGGAGAGACGAAACATCGATTCAAAGCATTAGCTGATGAGCACCAGATGCCATGTATCGTAGTAGAGACATTAGACGAAGCAGTAAAGGAATCAGCTAAACTTGCCACGGCAGGTGATCATGTTTTACTTTCACCCGCTTGTGCAAGTTGGGATCAATATCCTAATTTTGAAACACGTGGGGATCACTTTATTGAGTTAGTTGAACAATTAAAGAATAAATAAAGTGTCTGGCTAAAAAAGAAGAGCTTAAACTAAGCTCTTCTTTTTTATGATTATGTTTATTAAAATGTATACTAATGAGGATTTAAAATGTTGATTTATATCTATAGCGAAATATCATTTGTAGTTTTTACTCATGCGATCTGTAACAAAAAAATGCGCATAACTTATATCAAAATGGTCTCTATGTTAAAATTCATGTTCAAATTAGGCTAAAATCTTGTCGCCTTATATATAACCCTAGATAAGTTTTTTGATATCCTAAAAACCTGTATTTGGACAATAGGATGTTTTGAATGGTAGAAATATTAACTATTTAGATTGCTAGAGTAAATGTAGAAAATATTTCTGTATATAGGGAGGGATTGGACGTTATTTGATAATAAAATTAAACTCCTATCAATTGGGATTGATAGGAGTTTTTTAGAAAGCTTTTTACTAAGTAAGGACATTTTACAGAGTGTTGAATACACTATTAGTGGCTAGAACTATACGTATTTAAAGGAGTAGAGCCAATGAATTACTTCATGTAGCGACTAATATTCAAGATGATTCCAATTGATAATAAAGTAATTGTTAGAGATGAACCTCCATAACTCATTAGCGGTAACGTGATTCCGGTAACAGGAAGAAGTCCAATGACAACTCCAATATTTATCATGACTTGAATCATTAGCATGGACATAATTCCAACGACGATATATTTTGCAAAAAGGTCATCTGTTTTAAGGATAATATAGGCACATCTTGCAAAAAATAAAATAAATAGAATAAGAATACCAACTGACCCTATAAATCCTAATTCTTCTGAAACAACTGCAAAGATGAAATCGGTTTGTGGTTCAGGTAAAAAGAAGTGTTTTTGAACACTATTTCCAAGTCCTATTCCGAATAGTCCCCCTGGAGCGATAGCATAAAGTGATTGAATAATTTGAAATCCTGATCCTCTTGGATCACTCCATGGATCAAGATAAGCTGTAATTCGTTCAAGACGATAAGGTGCAGAGATAATAAGAGCGACAATTCCAGCAACACCAGTTAAAATAAAATACATGAAGTAACGGATTGGCACACCACAGATAAATAGCATAACAAATCCTGTAGCAACAATGACCATCCCACTTCCAAAATCGGGTTGTAACATAATAATTCCAAACACAAGTAGAATAAAGAAAAGAAGCGGGACAACGCCTTTTTTAAATGTCTTTGCTTCTTCAACATAGTTACTCATATATTTTGCTAAGAAGATAATTAATCCAAGTTTCATGAACTCTGATGGTTGTAAAGAAAAGGCTCCAATTCCAATCCAACTTCGTGCACCTCCACGGACAAGTCCTATTCCTGGAACGAGAACAAGTATTAATAGAACTAAACTAGTAAAGAAAAAGGGTGTGGCATACTTTTTGTAAATTTGATAATCAATTCGTGAAATGGCAATCATACCTACAACTCCAATGGCGGCAAATAATAATTGCCGTTTGAAAAAGTAGAAGGCATCGTCAAATTTATACTCTGCCCAAATATATGAAGAGGAGAGAACAAAAATTAAACCGATGGTACTAATACTTAAAGCGAGTAGTAGGGTTAGTAAATCAATTGAAGGTAATTTATTTTTCATTGGAATTCCCCTTTGGTTTAAAATATATAGTAATGTATATGATAGAAGATGGATTGATTTGAAATAAAATCAAAAAAACATAAAAATAAATGTATCTATTTCCATAAATAACAATATATTGTATAAAAAAATAAGAAAAAAATATAAAATCAGACATTATTTAGATGAATTTTAAATTAAGCTAACGGATTTTGTTTAAAGTGTGTTAAAATATAAAATGATAAAAAAGACGATTCAGTCTAATAAGGAGTGAGAATATGCGCGTCCTTGTCACTGGTGGTGGGACAGGTGGTCATATTTACCCAGCACTTGCAGTCGTTCGAACATTGCAACAAGTAGATGACCAGTTAGAAGTTTTATACATAGGAACTGAAAAAGGATTAGAAAATGAAATTGTAACTCATGAAGGGTTACCATTTAAACATATTGAAATAGCAGGATTTAAACGCTCATTATCATTAGAGAATTTTAAGACGATTATGAAGTTTTTTAAATCAGTTTCGGTTTCAAAAAAATATATTAAAGAGTTTAAACCAGATGTTGTCGTCGGTACCGGTGGCTATGTCTGTGGGCCTGTTGTGTACAGTGCCGCTAAATTAAAAATTCCAACGATTATTCATGAACAAAATAGTTTGCCTGGTGTGACGAATAAATTCTTAGCACGCTATGTTGATAAGGTAGCCATTTGTTTTGAGGAAGCACGTTCGTATTTCCCTCAGAATAAAGTCGTTTTAACAGGAAATCCAAGAGCTACTGAAGTTGTATCGACATTAAAGGTTGGCAAAAGTGCTTTAGGATTAAATCCTCATAAAAAGACAGTCATGATTAGTGGGGGTAGTCGTGGTGCAGAGCCAATTAACGATGCTTTTATTTCAATGATTAAAGAGTATGAAAAAGCAGATTATGAAGTTGTTTTTGTAACGGGGAACAAACATTATGAAGCCATTAAAAATCGTATTGAGAATGTAGAAGAATTACAAAATGTACATATTTTACCATTCATTAATAACATGCCTCAATACTTAGTTAATATGGATTTATTTGTCGGACGTTCAGGTGCAACTTTCTTAGCGGAAGTCACAGCTTTAGGCGTTCCATGTATTTTAATTCCATCTCCATATGTTACTGCGAATCATCAAGAGTATAATGCACGAAGCTTAACAGATCATGGTGGAGGCGTCTTGTTACTTGAGAAAGAGTTAACCGGGGATCGCTTATATAACGAAATAGATAGGATTATGAGAGACGATCAATTACGTCTAAATATGCAAAACACCTCAAAGCAACTTGGAATTCCAGATGCAGCACAACGTCTGATAACATTGATGAATGAAATTATTGAGAAAAAGTAGGTGTTTTTAATGTTTAAAAGTTTTATAGAAGAGTATACAAAAAACAATTTAGGACTTTTATTAGAAAATGAGCCACTTGCAAAGCATACGACGTTTCGTGTGGGAGGGCCTGCTCGTATTTTTGTAACGCCAAATTCAAAAGAATCTCTTGTTCAAACATTAACATTAATTCGTGAACTCGATCTAAAATATAAAGTAATTGGAAGAGGTTCGAATTTACTTCCATCGGATCAGTTATTCGAAGGAATCATTGTGAAGTGTGATAAAGGATTAGATCACATTGAAATCAATGAGAATACAGTGACTGTTGGAGCAGGTGTATCAACCATCTTACTTGCTAATCGTGTAGCAAAAAATAATTTATCAGGATTAGAATTTATTTCAGGTGTTCCGGGTTCAGTGGGTGGCGCTATTTACATGAATGCAGGTGCTTATAATAAAGAGATTAAAGATATTTTAATAAAAGCGCTAGTAATTGATGGAGAAGGACAGTTAATTTGGTTATCTAATGAAGAATTAGAATTTGCTTATCGTACCTCTATTCTCCAAGATAAAAAGAATTGGACAGTTGTTGAGGCTGTGTTAGAACTTGAACCGGGAAATTATGAAGAGATTGCTGAGTTAATGAAAGTTCGAAAAGTTCGTCGTATTGAATCGCAACCTACGAATATGCCTTCAGCTGGTAGTACATTCCGTAATCCGCTACCTCATTATTCATGGAAATTAATTGAAGACTCAGGCTTACGTGGTGTTCGTATTGGGGGGGCTGAAGTTTCAAAGAAGCATTGTAATTTTATTGTTAATGTTGGGGATGCAACAGCACAAGATATTTATGAACTAATTCAACATGTTCAATCGGTTGTTTTAGAAAAGCATGGAATTGAATTACACCCAGAGGTTGAAATGTTTAACTGGTAGGTGAGGGGAGAATGGCAGTAAAAAAAGTTGTTTCAATAGAGCAATATCGTCAAAAATCAAAGAATAAACCTAAAAAAAGACTAAAGAAGAAGGTTAAAAGCTTCTTTTTTAGTCTCTTTATTATACTTATTGTTGGGAGTATCTTTTATTTTACATCATCATTGAGTAAACTATCGGTGATTTACTTTGAAGGATTACACTATGTTTCACGTTCAGAGTTAATTCATCTGACGGGTCTAACGTATCAAGATTATTTTCTTGAGTTAGACACGGAAAAAATTGCGACTGATATTTTAAAACATCCACTGATTACGAATGTAACCGTGAAGAAAACAGGGCTAAATCAGTTGAACATTGAAGTGAAAGAAAAAGATATTATCGGATGTGTTGAGCTTGATGGTGGTTTTCGCTATGTTTTAAGTGATGGAAGGTTAATTGCTAATGATCAAGCGATAAATGTAACTTGTCAAGGTACAGTTATTTACGGTTTGACTAAAGAAACGTTGAAGGAGTCAATTTTAAGTTTATTTATTCAATCAATGACAAAACTTGATCCTATTCTAATTAATTTAATTAAGGAAATTCACTATGAACCAATGTATGGAGATATTAATCGTTTTTCTCTCTTTCTAAAGGATGGGAATACCATTAATGTAAATAGTTATAGTATGGTCAATAAGCTTAAGTATTATCAGACAATGGTCGACAAAGTCTCAAGTTTGTATGAAGGCGTAAAAGGAACCTATCACTTAGATGTAGGAGACTATTTTGAGCCGTATTCAAGCTCTGGAAAGGTTCTATTAAGGGATGAAAATAATGGCTTATTAACTGAAGAGTAGACTGTGGATAAATAATGTGTATAATGTGTGATTATCCCGATGATATTTTGTAAATAGTCTTTTCTTTGTTATAAAAATATAGTAAAATAAATTATGATATTGTGGTAATAGACCCATATGTTAGTGGAGTGGTTTGAGGTGAAAAATAATATTTATGCTTGCTTAGAAATAGGTTGTGCAGAAGCTAGAATGATGGTGTGTAATATTAGGCAAGAGCGCCTCTATGTATTATCGCAGCAATCCGTTGTAGCAACTGGAATTGAAAATGGAAATGTCGTCAATGTGAATCAAATCGTTGAAAAATTAAAGCTATTAAAAGCTAATGTTGAAGCAGATTTAAAGCAAGACATTCAAAATGTTTTATTAGCTGTTCCTAGCGTAGAATGTCGCATTGATAATGTGGCTAATTCGTTGGAGCTTGACCCTAATCAACCAATTAGTCATGCTAATATCAAACAGTTGTTCCGTGATATTATTAATCAGCCAACATATCATGATCAAGTAGCCATTAATATTGTGCCGCGAGCTTTTGTTGTAGATGATAAAAATGCGATTCAAAACCCTCTTGGTATTATTGGAAAACAATTGATCTTACATGCACAAAAAGTCACTGCCTCTGCCTCGTTAGTTTACAACTTAATTAACATCGCTGAATTAGCAGGATTTAGAATTGCAGATATTGTTTTGGGAAGTGTTGCAGAAACGATGTACGCTCTTACGTCAGAACAGTTGAAAAAAGGAGCTTGCCATGTCAATATCGGGAAGGATATGACAACAATTACAGTGGTTCACTCAGGTAAAGTTGTCTCTTCTGTCTCTTTATCAACGGGTGGAAAAGATGTGACACAACACATAAGTGATGCATTTAAAGTAGATGAACAGACAGCAGAAATGTTAAAGTTAAACTTTGGTCGAATTTATCATGAATCAACTGCTCCCGAGATTATTTATGCTGATGATTTAGATGGTCAGTTTGTCTGTGTTACACGTCAGATGTTAACAGATATTATTACATCTCGTTATGAAGCAATTTTGAAGGTAGTTAAACAATATTTAATTGAAAATTGTTATAAACATGACCAGATGCAATATATATTTACAGGTGGTGCAAGTGAGATTGAAGGGTTTAATTTGTTAGCAAAAGCAATCTTTGCTCAAGAGGTAACTGTCTTTACTCCTTCAATGCTTGGAGCTAGAAGTGCTAAATATGTAAAATTAATTGGGATGGCAACATTTATTCATGAAATGTCGTTGTTGACTGGACAAAAAAGTAATATAATTGACTTTGACCAATATGCGAATGTCATACCAGATTCACCTTTGAGTATGGTTGAATCTATATCAACAGAGGTGACACCTAAAACAAAAGGGCATGACAGAACATTTATGGATCATAAGTTAGAAAACAGTGGTGTATTAGTCCGTATTTTCGATATGATATTTGATGAAAAAGTAGAATAGAAGTAAAAGTAAGAGGAGGTTTCAGGGATGGAAGGTTTCGGATTTGGAAATGAGTTTACGTATGCCCCAAGAATTATTGTAATTGGTGTTGGTGGTGGAGGTAGTAATGCTGTCAACCGAATGATTGAAAATGATGTACAAGGTGTAGAATTTGTGGTTGTTAATACAGATGCACAGGCATTAAATCTTGCTATTGCTGATCGCAAATTCCAAATTGGACGTGATTTAACTCGTGGTTTAGGTGCAGGTGGAAATCCTGAAGTAGGTCAACATGCTGCCGAAGAAAATTTAAGCGAGCTTAAAGAATTAGTAAAAGGAGCTGACATGGTCTTCATCACTTGTGGTATGGGTGGTGGAACTGGTACAGGTGCTGCCCCTGTTATTGCTAAAGCTGCAAAAGAAAGTGGAGCGTTAACGGTTGGGATTATCACGCGTCCATTCACATTTGAAGGAAAACGTCGTACTGATTTCGCATTACGTGGAATCGCGGAACTAAAGGCTAATGTTGATACATTAATTTCAGTTCCTAATGATCGATTATTACAAATCGTTGATCGTACAACACCAATGTTAGAAGCATTCCGTGAAGCGGATAACGTATTGCGTCAAGGGGTTCAAGGAATTTCAGAAATTATCGCAGTACCAGGTTTAATCAATCTTGACTTTGCTGACGTTAAAACGGTTATGCATAACAAAGGTTCAGCAATCATGGGAATTGGTCTTGGAACGGGAGAAAACCGTGCAACTGAAGCTGCTAAAAAAGCTATTGCAAGTCCATTACTTGAAAATGATATTGATGGAGCAACGGATGCAATTATCAATATTTCTGGTGGGATGGATATTGCCCTATTTGAAGTTGATGAAGCGTTACGTACAATTCGTGATGCATCAACAACTGAGATTAATATTATTTATGGGGCAACAATTAACCCTGATTTAGGTGAAGATTTAATCGTTACAGTCATCGCAACTGGATTTGACGAAACAAATGCAACAGCAAAGCCAGTTGAAATGTTAATTGGTGATAATCGTAACAAGAAAACATCAACACCTCAATCAGAGCAGGAAACACAACCATCGGCTGAACAACCAAAACCATCTCAACCAAAACGTCAACCATTTGGTGGAGATAGTGTAGAAATGATTCCGAACTGGTTAATGAACCGTTATAAATAAGAGAGAGCTTAGCTCTCTTTTTTTATTTGTTAATAAAGATGAGTTAATTGTAATAAGAGAAAGTGTGGCTCAGTAAGTGGAATAGTTTACTCAAGGCGAGATTAAAAGATATCAATATATATGTATTTTATATATTAGATATACTTTTTATACCTTGAACAATAAAAGTTTTTACGAAAAAAGATAATATCCGTCTTAAATAAAATGAATAAGCAACAAAGAATTGACAGATTTTACACTCTCAGTCGGATAAAATGTAGAGGTAATCATCGTTAGAAGAAGGAGGGGGTTTATGTACATCGATTTATTCATCATTCAAAATTTGATATATGATTACCTTATTTTAAATGGTGTTGCTATCCTAACTGATGAAAAAATGAGACTCTCTCGCTTAAGCTTAGGATTAATCAGTAGTCTAGTTCTCAGTACATTGTTATTTATGATGGATTTTACGACTTTAGTAGGGTTAGTTCCATTTGTGATGCTAGCCATTGTATTTTCAAAACAAAACATCAAGTGTTTTATGACCAAAGTATTGTATTTCTATTGTTTAAGTCTTATTTTAAGTGGAGCGATTTATACTATTAGTCATTTCATTAAATTTGATTTAACAATCATTCCATACATTTTAATTTTACTTGTTCTAGCATTTATCGTTACTTTAATCTATGTATTAAAGGTTCGCTGGTTGAACGATCAACAATTAATCAATCAATTTATTTATGATGTGCGTATTTTTTGCGGACCGATTGAAATTAAGGGGAGTGGTTTTGTGGATACTGGAAATCACCTAATAGATGAAAAAACAGCGCTGCCTATCATGATGGTTCCAAAAGAAATGTTTTGTAAAGAATCGATGGAAGATTTTTTAATGAAGCATCGTATATCATCTTGGTCTACCAGTTATTCTGTGATTAATGATGACCAACAACACTTACTAGTTTTTAAACCAACATTATTATTAATTAATGACCAAGTTGTTCGAAACGTGCTGATAGGGGTAGTAGAAAATCAGTTTTATGAGTATGATTTTTTATTACAGCCAAGTATGGTTAGAAGTATATAAAAGGATAGGGAGTTAAGGGGGAAGTGGAATGCAGTCTTTAATGATGTTTTTTATCAATTGGTTTGAAAGGGTTTTTAAACGTAAGAAGAAATATGTTAATTATATTCGTGGAAATGAAACGTTACCAGAACCATTATCAAAAGATGAGGAATTCAGAATTTTAACAAATTTTCAGGCTGGAGATGAACGAGCAAGACAAACACTCATTGAGCACAACTTAAGGTTAGTGGTTTATATTGCAAAGAAATTTGAAAGTTCTGGTGTTAATTTGGAAGATTTAATTAGTATTGGAACGCTTGGACTCATTAAAGGTGTGCAAACGTTTAAGATGGATAAAAATATTAAATTAGCCACGTATGCTTCACGATGTATCGAAAATGAAATTTTAATGCACCTTAGAAAGACTAACAGAATTCGACACGAAGTTTCATTAGATGAACCATTAAATGTAGACTGGGATGGAAATGAATTATTACTTTCAGATATCTTAGGAACAGAGGAGAATGAGGTTTATAAAGATATTGAAGAGGATGTTGAACGACAACTTGTGTTTGATGCGATTAACCGTTTGAAACGTCGTGAGCGAGAGATTATGTATATGCGTTTTGGACTTTGTGGTGAGGATCCGTTAACGCAGAAAGAGGTTGCACAAAAACTTGATATTTCCCAATCGTATATTTCACGACTAGAGAAAAAAATCATCGATAAAATTCGTAAAGAAGTTCTAAAAACAAAGTAAAATGTCGAAAAAAAGATAATAATAAACTGGTAAATCATGAATGATATGACATGATGTTGCTCATACTTCTTTGTAGAAACAATGTAATGCAACAGGAGGGGCCATCATGTCTAAACATAAAGTTGATATTGTCGGTGTAGACACGTCAAAATTAGAAGTATTAACAAATATAGAAATGGTTGAATTATTCAAAAAATTTCAAAGTGGTGATATGAGTGCCCGAGAGACATTAATTAAAGGTAATTTAAGATTAGTTCTAAGTATAATAAAAAAATTTAATCACCGAGGAGAAAATCTAGATGATCTTTTCCAAGTTGGGTGTTTAGGTTTAATGAAAGCTATTGATCATTTTGATTTATCACATGAGGTGAAGTTTTCGACGTATGCTGTTCCGATGATCATTGGTGAAATTCGACGCTACTTACGAGATAATAACTCATTACGTGTTTCTCGCTCCTTAAGAGACACCGCTTATAAAGTGCTTCAGATGAAGGACCAGCTATCCATTGAATTACAGCGTGATCCGACCAATGAAGAGATTGCTGCGGCAATAGGTGTTGAGCCGATAGATGTTGTCTTATCTGTTGAGGCCATTTCTGATCCTGTTTCAATTTTCTCTCCTATTTACAATGATGGTGGAGATACTATTCATTTGATTGATCAAATCAGAGACGACAGTATTACGGATGAAAAATGGAGTGTCAAATTGATGCTTGAAGAAGGGTTTAAACGTCTTGGTAAACGTGAAAAACGTATTATCCATGATCGCTATTTCATGGGAAAAACGCAGGTGGAGATTGCAGCTGAAATTGGAATCTCGCAAGCGCAAGTGTCACGTTTAGAAAAGAATGCTCTACAAATTATGGAAGAAATGATGAAAAGTTAATTATGAAAGAATCAGCGTTTGTTGGCGCTGATTCTTTTTCTATAAAAATTGAATGTAAATTTGAATATTACATATTTATTGAGAGAAGTACATAAAATAAATTACAAAGATAAGAAGGCGGGGGAGAAGATGAAAGATTCAATTATGACATTGAGTGATATTGAAGAAAAAGATGTAATTAATGTGGTGACTGGTGAGCGTATTGGATTTGTTTCTAGTTTAAAAATTGATACAAACTCAGGACAAATTATTGCAATTACAGTACAACCTTCTATGAGATTTGTTAGTTTTTTTTCGAAAGATGAATCAGCGGTTGTCGTCCCATGGAATCAAATTTTGAAAATTGGGGAAGATGTAATTATTGTGAATGTGGCTCAGCGATTAAATGAATATTAAGCTGTCATATTTACGAGATACATCGTAAAAAAATTTTCCATTCAATATGAAATATGGTATAATTTATAGTATCATGCAGTAATATTATTAGTTGATAGGTGTGTAATATGAATATTCAAAAAAACGTCGATGCAGTTCGACAAAATATCCAATCATTTACTACTGATCCACAAGCTGTAAACATTGTTGCTGCAACAAAATATGCTGATCCAGAGCAAATGATTGCACTTTTTGAAAGTGGAATTACGATGATGGGTGAGAATCGTGTGGATTCTTTGTTAGAGAAGAAATGCCAATTATCTTTACCTATTGAGTGGCACTTTATAGGGACCTTACAGTCACGTAAAGTGAAGGACGTGATTAATGAGATTGCTTGCCTTCATTCACTCGATCGTTTATCACTTGCAAAAGAAATACAGAAATACCGACAACAGCCATTACCTTGCTTTATTCAAGTTAATGTAAGTGGAGAAAAGAGCAAACATGGTCTTCGTTCTGAGGAAGTGATTCCGTTCTTACAAGCTTTAAAAGAGTATCCAATCATTAAAGTGATTGGGCTTATGACAATGGCTCCAAATACGGAAGATGAGACCATCGTTCGCGACTGCTTCAAATCGCTAAAGCAATTACAGGTCAGTATTTCACAGTTAAATCTAGAAGGAGTAGAGTGTTCAAATTTATCAATGGGAATGAGTAATGACTATACGATTGCCATTGAAGAGGGAGCAACCCATATACGATTAGGGTCCATTCTATTTCAAGACTAGTATATCCAGCACATAAAGAGAATTAGTTATAGGAGGAGAAGAAGATGAGTTTTAAAGATAAGCTTAAAACAATGATGGGAATAGATGAAGAGGAATATGAGATGGATGACTTCGAAGAAGAGTTCGAAGAGCCTGAAGTGGTAAAACCAACGCCAGCCCCTAAACCAGATTTAACAGTTGTATCAAATCCAGCAAATCAAACGATAAATAAAGGAAAGAGTACTGTGATGCCAATGAATACAGAAACAAATAAACTAAAATTTGATAGCAATTTAAATAAAGTTATTATTCGTGAACCAAATGAATACTCAGATGCACAAGATATTGCAGATTGTTTAAAAGAAAACTATCCGGTTTTCATTAATTTACAACGCTTAGAAAAATCACAAGCGAAACGCGTGGTCGACTTCTTAAGTGGAACAATCTATGCTATTGATGGAGATATTAAACGCGTTGGAACAAACTTATTCTTATGTACACCAAAAAATGTTGAAACAGAAGGACAAGTGACAATGAACGAAACACAACCAGAAATAGAGGAGTAATACATATGGCACAAATCATATTATTATTTACAGCTATTTTGAGAATTTATGAATTCTTAATGATTATTTACATTTTAATGAGCTGGATTCCAGAAAGTCGTTCTACACAATTAGGGCGTGTCATTGGTGGATTTGTTGAGCCGTACTTGTCAATTTTCAGAAAAATTATTCCTCCACTTGGAATGATTGACTTTTCACCAATTATCGCATTTATCGTGTTAGATCTTGCTATGCAAGGATTAATTAATATCTTATTATGAGACTCGAGCATTTTAATAAACACGAATATGAATTTGTCACGAAGGTTAATGACTGGATTCATCAAGTTTATTATAGTCATAAGATAAAAAAGACAAAATTTTTAACACCACGTGAACAACAAGTTGTTCAAGTATTGGTGAATGAGTTTGAGGATGTAGTGGTTCGATTTGAGGGAGGCTTTAAAAATGCTGAACGAAAACGAGCCATTATTATCCCAGCTTATTTATCAGGTGAGTTGTTTGATCAGACAGTGGTTGGTTATGAGGTGCAGTATCATCATCGTCTAGTGACAATTGAACATCGACAAGTTCTTGGCTCGCTAACGGCACTTAATATTGACCGAGCGTTGGTCGGTGATATTTTAGTGTTAGAGACAGGGAAGATTTATGTTGCTTTTTGTGAAGAGTTTGCATCGTTTATTATGCAGTATTTCACTAAGGTGGGACGACATCCTATCTCACTCCTGAAGGTCGATATCAAAGGGTTAGAAAAGCTAGAACAATATGAAGAAAATGAATATATTATCAGTTCGATGAGACTTGATGTTGTGGTGGCTAGCTTGATGAAGGCTTCACGTTCCGAAGTGTTTGAATACATGAAGCAAGGAAATATCCAACTTAATTTTAAATTAGAACAAAATCACTCGTATCAGTGTAAAATTGGTGATGTTATCTCGATTAAACGATATGGACGATATAAACTATTGGCACAAAAATCAATCACTAAGAGTGGAAGAATTGTAGTTATTATTGGGAAAACAGTGTAGTTAGGGGGGAAGACATGACGCCAGCAGAGATATTAAAGACTCAGATGAAAAAATCGTGGGGAAAGTTTTCAGATGATGAACTTTATCGTGTCTTTTGTTTATTGATTGAACAAATAGAAGCATTAGAAAAGCAAAATAAATCATTAAAAAAAGAAGTGCAAACTATGCAAGAAAACTCTGAATCCCATTTGAAATCCGAACTGGAACAGATTGAATTATTGAAATCACATGCCAAACGCGATGCGATTAAAATCATTCAAGAAACAGAAAAAATTTCTAAGGTCATGATTGAGCAAGCCATTTGTGATGTAGAGAAGATCATGGAGGAAACAGCACTGTTTGAGCAACAACAACTACAAATTAAAGATGAATTAATCGATTTCCTAAATACAAAAGTTGATGATATTCGAAATTGTTTTGGAAAAAGTTAAAAAATCTATTGATTTTTTTAACTGAATTCTTTAAAATGATAAACAAATATAGTAAATATTAGCGAAGAGTGGACCATGCTATATTATCAACTTTTTTCTAGCGAGTCGGTGACGGTGAAAGGCCGATAAAAAGAGTAGTATAGAATCAACCAGGAGCTTTCATGTGATAAAAAGCATGACGTATACTATGCGATAAATAGTTTGAGGCAGTAGCTTTTTGATTTCTACTGCGAATTAAGGTGGTACCACGGAACTTTTCGTCCTTATGTGATGAAAAGTTCTTTTTTATTTTCGCAAACTATATGAGGAATATAAAAAAGGAGCGATCGTACGATGGAATTAAAAGAAACCTTATTAATGCCTAAAACAGATTTCCCAATGCGTGGAAACCTTCCAAATCGTGAACCACAAATTGAGCAAAAGTGGTATGACGAAAATGTCTATCAACGAGTATTAGATAAAAATAAAGATAAAACGCCTTTCGTTTTACATGATGGACCTCCATATGCTAATGGAAATATTCATATGGGACATGCATTAAACAAAATTTTAAAAGACTTTGTTGTTCGTTATAAAAATATGAATGGATTCTATTCTCCATATATTCCAGGTTGGGATACACACGGACTTCCAATCGAGCAAGCTTTAACAAATAATAAAAAAGTTAATCGTAAAGAAAAAACAATTGCTGAATTCCGTGAATTATGTAAGCAATATGCTTTAGAACAAGTTGAAGGACAAAAAGCGCAATTCAAACGTTTAGGGGTATTAGGTGATTGGGAAAATCCATATATCACATTACAAAAAGAATTTGAAGCTGAGCAAATCAAAGTCTTCGGTAAAATGGTTAAAGACGGTTTAATCTACAAAGGGTTAAAACCAATCTATTGGTCACCATCTTCTGAAACAGCATTAGCTGAAGCAGAAATCGAATATCATGATAAAAAATCTCCATCAATTTATGTGGCATTTAAAGTACAAGATGGAAAAGGTATTTTATCAGGAGATGAAGAGTTCGTTATCTGGACAACGACACCTTGGACAATTCCAGGAAACTTAGGAATCTGTGTGAACGCAGATTTAGAGTATGCGACAGTTGCTGTTAACGATCGTAAATTCATTGTTGCTAAAGAGTTAGTGAAACAATTAGCGGAAGAGTTCGGATGGGAAAACTATGAAGTGGTTGCAACTCATAAAGGTTCTGATTTTGAATATATGACAGCTAAACACCCTATCTTTGACCGTGAATCATTATTAATTTTAGGAGATCACGTCACACTTGAAGCTGGAACAGGTTTAGTTCATACAGCCCCAGGACACGGGGAAGACGACTTCAATGTTGGACGTAAATATAACTTAGAAGTCTTATGCCCAGTTGATCATCGTGGATATATGACAAAAGAAGCGTTAGAGTTCGAAGGATTATACTACGAAGATGCTAACAAAGCTGTTGGTCAAAAATTAGAAGAGAATGGTGCATTACTTGGATTAAAATTCATCACTCACTCATATCCACATGACTGGCGTACGAAAAAACCAATCATCTTCCGTGCGACTGAGCAATGGTTTGCTTCAATTGAAGCATTAAAAGATCAAATGATGGAACAAATCAAAGAAGTGAACTGGCTACCAGCTTGGGGAGAAGTTCGTTTAGGAAACATGATTAAAGATCGTGCGGACTGGTGTATTTCTCGTCAACGTGTTTGGGGAGTTCCAATTCCAGTCTTCTATGCTGAAGATGGAGAAGCTATCTTAGATGAAGCAGTAATCAATCATGTGGCTGACTTATTCCGTGAAAAAGGATCAAATATTTGGTTTGAATTAGAAGCTGAAGAATTATTACCAGCGGGATTCACTCACCCAGGTAGTCCAAATGGTAAATTCCGTAAGGAAATGGATATCATGGATGTATGGTTCGATTCAGGGTCATCTCACCACGGAGTATTAGTTGAACGTGGATTACCATACCCAGCAGATTTATACTTAGAAGGATCTGATCAATATCGTGGATGGTTCAACTCTTCATTATCAACAGGAGTTGCGATGACAGGGCGTGCACCATATAAAACAGTCGTAAGTCACGGATTCGTTTTAGATGGACAAGGACGTAAAATGTCTAAATCAATCGGGAATGTTATCGATCCATTAAAATTAATCAACATTTACGGAGCAGATATCGTTCGTTTATGGGTGGCTTCAGTTGATTACCAAGCAGACGTTCGTATTTCAGAAGACTTAATTAAACAAGTATCTGAAAGCTACCGTAAAATGCGTAATACATTCCGTTTCTTATTAGGAAACTTACATGGATTTAATCCAGAAACAGATTTAATGGCTTATGAAGACTTAAATGAAGTTGATCAATTCATGATGGTTCGTTTAAATGAATTAACAGCAGAATTAAAAGCTGCCTATGAAGAATACCGTTTCGATGATGTCTTCAAAACAGTGAATAACTATATCTCAAATGATTTAAGTTCATTCTACTTAGATTTCACGAAAGATATTTTATATATCGATGCAGAAGATAGTAAAGCTCGCCGTTCTATTCAAACAGTATTATATCACCATGTATCAGATATGGTTCGCTTATTAGCACCAGTTATTCCTCATACAGCGGATGAAGTTTATTCATATATCCCAGGAAGCACAGAAGTGTCAGCTTACTTAACTGATATGCCGACTGTAAAAGAGTATGCAAATGCGGCTGAAGTGACTGTAAAATGGAATCAATTATTATCACTTCGTCATGACGTATTAAAAGCATTAGAAGAGGCTCGTAATGAGAAAGTTATCGGTAAATCATTAACTGCTTCATTACACTTATATCCAGATGCGCAAACGAAAGAATTACTTGAGTCGTTACAAGCTGACTTAAAACAAATCTTCATCGTTTCTGAGTTAGTGATTGAAGAAGGAGCAGCTCCTGAAAATGCCTTAAAATTCGATGGATTAGCTGTTGTCGTTAAAGCAGCCGAAGGACACACATGTGACCGTTGCTGGTTAGTTGTAACTGATGTGAACGAACAAGGAATTTGTCCTCGTTGTTCAGAAGTTGTGAATGGATAGTAATTTTTAGACAATAACCTTTAGGTTATTGTCTTTTTTTATATCAAATCTCTTTATATAAAACTTAGTTCTATAAAGGAAAGTGAAAAACGTTATTAGGATTAAAATGAATAAATTGTAAAATGATTGAAAAACAAAACTGGCTAGAAGCACTCAAGAAAGACTTAAAGTAGCTATTAGAAGATGATTGAGAAGATATTTTAGATAATTATCGAGAGCAAATTTCTTAGATGTTAGCTGAAGGAACTATGGAAGATCAAATTTTACAACGTTTAAGTTCACCTAAAGACGTGACTAAAGAAGCTAAACAAGCACTTGGATATGATTCAAAGTTCAATTTTAATCAAGAACAAGTGATTAATCATGTCAAAAAAGGAGTTAATGCAGCTATTAATTAATTGAATGAGGCTAAGAGAAGTAATGGGAAGCCGACCTTAGAACAAGTTCTTTTTATCACCTTGAGTGCAATATTTTTAATAGTAGCTTTTTCAGTAGATTGAGCTGGTTTAGGATTCATTGTTTGGGGGAATGAAGCTTTTACCGTATCATTTTTATTGATTCACTTTACGTGGTCATTATTTTTTTGCTGTTGAGTATTAGTATATTATTGGTTAATACCCAAATTACACTTTTCTATGGACTATATGTCCTTGGACGCTACTTCATCCGTCATTTTAAATACATAGGGGGGAGATTTCATGAAAAAGTATTTAATCTATTCAATTGTGTTAGCGGTGATTCTTTTTGTTGGAAGTTTAATCACTTTGATGATTTATGAGGTCACGAAATTGCCAGATAGTTTGAATCGTATAATCACAGAAGTAGAGGAGTTTACAAATCATGAATTCCAATTAGATTTCAATAAGAAGTTCACTTCAAATTTAACGTATGAGACCGGCTTAGATGGTCAATCTATTTATGAAAGTCAATATTTTTGGCAAGGTATTCAGTTAGATATTGAGGCAGATTTAGTGAATGCAGATGTTACGGTGCAAAAAACAGATGGCGATCACATAGAAGTAGCGATTGAGACGAAGGTTCCTGAGCGTTATCGAATTGATTTTGATGGAAGAGAACTACAAATCAAAGAGAAAAAACAAGTTAGATTTTGGTTGTTTGGGTGGAATAATTATCAGAAAGCACAAGTAGTCATTAAAGTACCGACAGAATCAGTAGATGTGAACCTAGAAACAATCAACGGTGATGTAATGATTGAGTTATCAGGGATAGATTTAGCAGCCTCAACAGTAAACGGTGATGTAACCATTTCTCACTCAGCATTTACTCAAGCAAACCTTTCGGTAGTAAATGGAGAGATTTTTGTAACCGATAGTAATGTTAGTAATGTTTTATGTTTACAGACTGTCAATGGAAGCTTAGACGTTGAACGTGTCAAGGCTGACCGATTTATTGCTGAAACGGTGAAGGGTGATTTCTTATTATCAGATATCTCAGGTCGTGGGTTATCTACTTCAACGGTCAATGGCGACTTTAGTGGGTATAATATCTACCTGAGTGAGATTGCGGTTGACAAATTAAATGGAAGCTTTAAGTTAGTAAATGAAGATTCAACCTATCAAATTCAATCGCTAAAACTTTCAGGGCTACAGAAAAATCATGAAATTCAAGCAAATATTTTAAATATCAGTTATAATTAAAGATGAATCATTAAGAGCAATATAGGAGTGGATTATATGCGTGAAAATTATTTAAGTTGGGATGAATACTTTATGGGAATAGCATTACTTTCAGCCATGAGAAGTAAAGATCCTCAAACACAAGTAGGTGCATGTATTGTTAATGAAGATAATCGCATTGTTGGGATTGGTTACAATGGATTTCCACACGGATGTTCAGATGTTGAATTCCCATGGGAACGTGAAGGTGAGTTTCTAGAAACTAAATATCCCTATGTGGTTCACGCAGAACAAAATGCAATTTTAAATAGTACAACTCGTTTAAAAAAATGCCGATTATATGTCTCATTATTCCCGTGTCATGAATGCGCAAAATATATTATTCAATCTGGAATTGAGGAAATTATTTATATGAGTGATAAGTATGCGCATACTGATAGCACCCTTGCTTCAAAGCGAATGCTAGATGCAGCGGGAGTGAAGTACCGTCAAATGAAAGAAGTTAAAATTACTGTTGAAACAGAAATGAAATAATTTTTTAAAAGCATGAATTTGATGCCACTAGAAAACTAGTGGCTATTTTTTTATTAGTCATTGAATAAGGTACGATTAATAAAGGTTATGGAAATTAATCTAAAAAAGAATGGCATAATAAAGGGGATATTGACTAATGAAATTAGAGCTTTACTCATCTTTTTATGACCGATTAAAAGGTAAACTTAATTTTTCACCGTATGATAGCAGTTTCAATGATTAAAGTGCAATGATAGAATCATGAATCTTCACTGCATTATTTAAGAAGGATATTGATAAAACATACAGTTGAAAAAAAGTTAATAATTAAGATATAGAAAAGAGCAAATGAATGGTATCAGCTTAGCTGTGAATTCATATTTATCATGATTATCCTTATAAAATAAGATGGGGGGAAGGTGTAGATAGATACTTTGTTTGTATAAGAGTTGAAATCTAAATAGAATGTGTACCCAACCCATTTTAAGAATCAGAAAGAGGTGATTATTTATTCCAAAAATAGTAAAATAGACTTATGTATTGATGTTCTTTTTATCAAAAGAATAAGGAGAGATGAAAAAGTATTAAGAAGTGCTTTCCACAATAGGGAAATATTATATACAAAAATAGAATTGTTTGTTATAATGTTAAAATGTCAAAATAAAACGAATACTAAAGGAGTAGTGAGATAAATGTGGCTTGTTTTAGCGATTGTCGCTGTGACGATTATCGTCGATCAATTAACTAAATTTTTAGTTGTGAAATACATGACCCTAGGTCAATCTATTTCAGTGATTGATAACTTTTTATATATCACCTCTCACCGAAATGAAGGTGCAGCATGGGGAATCTTACAAGGGAAAATGATTTTCTTTTATGTTGTGACATTAGTGGTCATTGGTTTGGTTATCTTATGGATTAGAAAATTAGATATAAAAAAAGAAAAGTTGCTAGTGATTGCCTTATCATTAATTTTAGGTGGTGCATTAGGAAACTTCATTGACCGCGTGATGTATCAACATGTCGTTGACTTCATTAATACGTATATTTTTGGTTACGATTTCCCGATTTTTAATATTGCAGATAGTGCCCTATGTATTGGGGTATTCTTAATGGCTGTGGATGCCATTTTAGATATTAAACGTCACTCACAATCATAGATTTAAAAGCTTCATTTATTCCTACACCAGTGTATCGACATAAAGAAATAAAATTGCAACAAGATAAGTAGTAAATGCTTAAATAGTTTTCTGCTTTGTGAAAGGATGGGCGTTTATGGAACAAGAAACAGTCTTAGTACCAGAAGAATTAGTAGGTGTGCGTTTAGATAAAGTGTTAAGTGAATTATTTAGCGATTTATCACGTTCATATATTCAACAATTAATTAAAGATCAACAAGTTTTAATTAATGGAAAAAATGAAAAAGCAAATTATAAATGTCGTTTAAACGATCAAATCGATATTACTATTCCAGAACCAGAAGCATTAGATGTTGTTCCTGAAGAAATGGATTTAGACATTGTTCATGAAGATGATTATGTGATTGTTGTCAATAAACCATCTGGAATGGTCGTACATCCAGCACCAGGTAGCATGAGTGGAACATTAGTTAACGGTTTAATGGCTCAAGCTAAAAATTTATCTGGAATTAATGGCGTATTACGTCCTGGAATTGTCCATCGTATTGATAAAGATACATCAGGATTATTAATGGTAGCTAAAAATGATTTAGCTCATGAATCGTTAGTGAATCAATTAGTGGAAAAAACAGTGACTCGTCGTTATATTGCCCTTGTACATGGTGTTATTCCTCATGATAATGGAACGATTGATGCACCAATTGGTCGTGATCCAAAAGATCGTAAGAAAATGACAGTTATTGAAGGTGGAAAACATGCAGTCACTCACTTTAAAGTGTTAAGACGTTTTAAAGATTTTACCTTAATTGAATGTCGTCTTGAAACAGGGCGTACACATCAAATTCGTGTCCATATGAAATACATTGGATATCCATTAGCGGGTGATCCACAATATGGTCCACGCAAAACAATTGGTGGGGAGCATGGTCAATTTTTACATGCAGCAATTTTAGGATTTGATCATCCAAAGACCGGGGAGTATTTAGAATTCTCAACGCCACTTCCTTCATATTTTGAGGAGGCACTTGAGAGTCTTGAAAATTTAGGATAGGTATAGGTGATTTAAACATGAGCAATCAAGGTGTGATGAAAGAAATACGAATTGATATTCAAAGTGAGCTTGCCATGAATATTATTAATTATCTCATAGTTGAGGAAAATTACGTTTATGTAGGTAATGAACGAGATATTTGGTTAGAAAACTTATCTCATCCAACTGTTCAATTGATTTATATCAATCAACGTAATCTCTTTAATGAACATCAAGCCACTCAATTCTTTAATCAGGTAGATGCTGTTCGTTCACGTGTTCGTCGTCGATACTTAATGGGAAGATTAAATGTCATTATCCTTAATTTAGACCAATATAGTTCACGTTTTCTAGAGTCTCATCGTAAGTATCTTAAGATTGTTCATGTTAATCAGCCGAGTGATTTAAAACAAGATGTGGAATTACAACAGTTATTCCCACATTTAAAAGAAGCACAGTTAGAACGTTCAATGATTGAGTTGATCCCTCTCATGCAACAAGCCACGAAAGAAAAAGCAATGAAGGTAAAAAAAATGCTAATGTTTCAAAATAAATCATTTATTACATACGGATTTATTGTGTGTTTAATTGCTATTTTTGCTTTTTTACAGTTTAAACCGATTAATGAATGGTTTGCTGCTGTTGCGATTGATTATGGTGCTAAGTATAATCCACTCATTTTAGCAGGACAGTATTATCGTTTAATAACACCGGCTTTTTTACATTTAGATTTAATGCATTTATTGTTTAATCTTGTCTTTATTTATCAATTTGGAAGAATGGTTGAGCATGTATTTGGATGGTGGCGAATGTTAGTTATCATCATTGGATCTGCGATTTTTGGAAATTTATGCAGCTATGCCTTTATTGATGGATTATCCATTGGAGCTTCAACCGTTGCCTATGGCTTGCTTGGAGCGTTATTGTTTCTTGGAATCGAAAGTCGTAAAATGTTTATGCATTTTGTTCGAACTCTTGTGCTACCGATTTTATTATTCTCAGTCATATGGATATTTTTAGAACCTAATATTGATTTTTATGGACATTTGGGAGGCTTTTTAGGAGGATTCTTAATTGCAAGTATTACCGGATTACCCAAACATAAATATTACTTATCGCGTACGATATTAGCAGGTGCCACTATTCTTGTCTTGTTAGTAGGATTATTTAATCGTGGTGCTGCAATTACTAAACAAACAGACTATACGCTGTATAATAGAGCTATGATTGCTTATTATTATCAAACGGATCAACTTGAAAAAGCTGAACAATTTATAGAAACTCTTCAGTTAGATTTTAATGAACTATTTAAAAAATAATTTTAAAAGAGCTCAACTTGATGTGAGCTCTTTTTATATGTGCCCGTATTTACCGCCCTTTGTCAACAATATAAAAAGACTGTACTAATTAAAAAGTAGTATAACAAAAAGTACCTTATCGTATAGGCTTTTTTCTTGGTCTATATCATAAGGTACTTTTTAATTAGATTAGTCTATATAGGAATAGAAATATATTTTATACCAAGATATCCTATAGTCTTGTTAAAAGTTTTTATGTTTTGGAAAACTGATTGGGATTTATATATTTTTATTTTAAGATTTTATTCGTATTTGCAAAGTGCCATTTAGTTAATTCTTTGAGTTTTTCTGGTCCAAATTGTTGAACAAAACGACGTCCAGCTACATCAACTGGATTTCCAGCTCCTTTTGGTAAATCAAAGTTTAACTTTTTACTCATGATATTCATATATTTAACAAATGATGCACGAGCCAAAATTGAAGCAGCGGCGACTGCAACATGAACTGACTCTCCTTTTTGGATAAAATGGAGATTTTCTTTAATAATCGTTGGTTGTTTGGGTAATCCTTTTAAATAGTCAAAATATTTTCTTTCATTCACAAATTCATCCATAATCAAATATGAGGGATAGTGAGGAAGTGAATTTGTTAACTTAATCAACGCTTGGTTATGTAAGAACGCTTTAATCGAGTTAGCATTCATTCCTCTATCGACCATCGTATTATATTTTTCATTTGGAAGAATCAGCACCTGATGGGCAATAAGAGGCTCAATTTGTTTAGCTAGATCACAGATTTCTGGATCTTTTAATGCTTTAGAATCTTTAATTCCCATTGTTTGCAATTTAGAAATGAATTCTTCTGGGACATAAGCACAACAAACAACAAGTGGACCAAAGTAATCACCCGTTCCGACTTCATCACAACCAATTGCACTTAAACTTGCGATATTCGCTGGAAGTTTTGAGCTGGATGTTTTAGCTTTAGCAGTCGCTGCTTGAGTTGTCGTTTGCCACTTTTGAGCTTCTACCTCAGGTGCTTTTCCTTGAAAGACAACCTTTTTACTTAAATAAGCTGTGATGGTACAGTTTGAGGTTTTCGCTTGGAATAATGTATGATTTGGTACTTTAATAATTTGATTTGTATAGTGTTGATACATTTTTTCTAACATTTGTTGAGAGACTGTAAGTGTAATTGTTGAAGCCATCTCATCACCAACCCTTCTTTATGATATTATGATTTTAACAGAAAACGAAAAAATTTCCTATTATAAATGAGAGAAGAAAGGTTGGATTTTTATAGGTTTATGCTTTTATGGTGGGAATGAAAACTTGAGGTGGATTGGCCTTAAAATAGTGTTGAAGTGCGAAAAATATAAGAAATTGTCTCTATTTTTTTTAGAGTCATTTGTTTTACGATAGAACGTCTTGTGTCTTGAGAACAATACTAGGTTTTTAGAATGTTTTGTGTTAAAATAATAAAGATAAAATTTTTGCATTTTTTAGGCAGTTGGAGTGAGATTAATGAAACAGGCCATTCAAATATTAGAATTTAATAAAATTAAACAAACGGTAGATTCATTATGTGCTTGTTCACTCGGACAAAAGCGAGTGGAGTATTTAAGCCCATCCATTGATGAGAAACAAGTGGAGTATTCGTTAAATCAGTCGGATGAAGCGTTAAAAATTATTTTAGCCTTGGGTGAAGCCCCATTAGGTGGGGTCACAGACATTACAGAAGCCATCAAACGAGCTAAAATTTCTGCGATGTTGAGTGCTCAAGAATTATTAGGGATTAGCCGTTTATTATACGCGGTTTCACAATTGAAAACTTTTTCAGAACGTTTAAATGAAATTAAAGTAGACGCCCCAATTTTCTCGTCTCAAGTGAATAGTTTAGTCTCATTAAATAGTTTACAGACAGCAATTAATGATTGTATTGATGAAACAGGGTACATCTTAGATAGTGCTTCATCTGAATTAAGAAATATTCGTCGTTCGATTCAAAGTACGGAAGCCCGTATTAAAGAAAAGTTAAATCACGTCGTCTCAGAACGTCGTAATAAATTAACAGATGGGATTGTTACCATCCGAAATGAACGTTATGTTGTACCTGTTCGTGCCGAAGCTAAAAATACATTTGGTGGAACCGTTCATGATCAATCCTCATCAGGAAATACTTATTTTATTGAACCAAAAGAAGTTGTTGATTTAAATAATAAATTACAAGAGTATCATGTGGAAGAGCGCCGTGAAATTGAACGTATTTTACGCGCTTTAACGGAAGAAGTGAAAAAATTCGTTGACGCGTTGGCTGTTAACGTAGAGGTGTTAGGTGAAATCGACTTCATGTTTGCCAAAGGAAAATATGCACGTTTGATTAATGGAACACGTCCAAAAATGAATACAAAAGGAATCATCCGTTTAGTTGCGGCACGCCATCCACTCATTGATCAAAAAGTCGTTGTTCCTAATGATATTGAATTAGGAGATGAATATACAACGATTGTGATTACAGGTCCAAATACAGGAGGAAAAACTGTTACCTTAAAAACGGTTGGTTTATTAACTTTAATGGCACAAGCTGGACTTTTAATTCCAGCTCATGAAACATCACAATTAGCAATCTTTGATCATGTATTTGCTGATATTGGTGATGAGCAAAGCATTGAACAAAGTTTATCAACTTTCTCATCACATATGACAAATATTGTTCGAATCATGGAACGTTTAACGGTGAATAGCTTAATTTTATTTGATGAGTTAGGGGCAGGAACCGATCCAAAAGAAGGAGCTTCTTTAGCTATTTCTATTTTAGATTATGTGAAGGTTCGTGGTGCAAGAACCATTGCGACTTCCCATTATCCGGAGTTGAAAGCATATGCCTATGAAAATGATGATGTCATTAATGCGTCAGTGGAGTTTAATATTGAAACATTATCGCCAACCTATCGTTTATTAGTTGGGGTACCAGGTCGTTCAAACGCGTTTGAAATTTCAAAACGTTTAGGGTTAAAAGAAGCGATTTTAACAACAGCTCGTGCGTATGTTGAAACAGAACGTACGGAAATGACTGATTTAATTACGAAATTAGAAGATCGTGGTTTAGAATTAGATCATGAAATTCAATTATTACAAAAACAAAATCAAGAAGTAGAAGAGATGCGTCTTGATTATGAACGTAAGATTGCAAAGTTTGAAGCTGAACGAGAACGTGTCTTAGAAGAGATTAAAAAGGAAGCTTTTGAAAATATCCGTCAGGCAAAAGAAGAGGCAGAACAAATTGTAGCGGATTTACGTCAAGCAAAGAAAATGGCTGACTTAAGTATTAAAGATCATGAACTAACAGAAAAACTAACGTCGCTTAAAAAATCAGAAGCCAAACAAGCAGAGCAGTTTAAACGTAAAGCACGTAATAAGGCTCCACTAAAAGCAGGAGATGAAGTCATGGTACTTTCATTAAATCGTCAAGGAGAACTGATTGAGAAAACAAAAAATGGTGACTGGATGGTTCAACTTGGAATGATGAAAGTAAACATTAAAGAAGAAGATTTAGAATATTTACGTCAATCAGTGAAGAAAAAAGATTCAGGCAAAGGTAAAATGATTCATAAACGTAACACAAACGTTGGGATTCAACTAGACTTACGTGGGGAACGTTATGAGGATGCGATGTTACGTTTAGATAAATATATGGATGAAGTCCTGTTAGCAGGATATCAAACCGTGACAATCATTCATGGGCATGGAACGGGAGCTCTTCGCCAAGGGGTTCATAAATATTTAAAGAAAAACAAACATGTTGCTTCATTTAGATTTGGTGGTGCTGGTGAAGGTGGTACAGGAGCAACTGTGGTTGAGTTAAAATAATAATTAAAGACATAGGATTGCCTATGTCTTTTTTTATACCAAATTATTAAGTTACTGCGTAAATTTATCCAAAAATTCCCTGAAGACGCTTGAGGTTTATGTTAAAAAATGGTATATTACATTTAGACAAGAAAAATCGTATAGAGGTAGCGGTGCATCAGAGTATTATCCGGAGTCGGCAGACAGTGAAAGATAGGAAAGGTAATCATCGCCGAAAGCTAGCATTGGCAGATGCTTAGCTTGGGGTTGCAGGGAATACCTGTAACACTCCTTCAGAAATGAAGTGGAGCTATTAATCAAACGAACTTTAAAAAGTAAGTCGTGTTTAATAGCACGACTTTTTTTGTTGAAGAAAATCAAAAGGGGAGAATGATTGATATGAAAAAGTTTATTGGAGTTTTAGCATTAGGTTCGTTGTTAGTTGGCTGTGGAGCAAACGGAGCAAATTCAGAAGATCAATTTATTGTAGGAATGGAGTGTAATTATGCTCCATTTAACTGGCAAACAGATAAGGAAACGGAAACAGCTGTTTCAATTGGTGGAGCGGGATTATGTGATGGTTATGATGTAAGAGTGGCCTCACAAATTGCAGATACACTGGGGAAAGAATTAGTTGTTAAAAAATTAGATTGGGATGGATTACAGCCAGCACTTCAATCAGGAGAAATTCATGCCATTATTGCAGGGATGACAGCGAATGAAGAACGTGAACAAGGAATTGACTTTACAACACCATACTTTGAATCAGAAATGGTTATGATAGTTAAAAAAGATGGAAACTATGTGGATGCCACTTCCATTAATGATTTTAGTCAAGCTAATGTCATCGGACAAATGAATACAAATTATGATGAAATCATTGATCAAATCAAAGAAGTGAATCACTTAACGCCACGCTCAAGCTATCCTGAATTAGTTCAAACCCTATTATCAGGAGAGTCTGATGGAATCACAGCTGAATTACCAGTTGCCGAAGGGGTTGTCCAAGCAAATCCAAGTTTAACGATTGTTCATTTTGCTGATGGGGAAGGATTTGATGTAGATACATCTGTATCAATTGGGTTAAAAGAAGGAAGCCGCGGATCAGATTTCTTTAATAACGTACAAGCTGCTTTAGATCAAATTTCTGAAGCGACACGTCAGGAATGGATGAATGCTGCACGCGAAACAGCGCCAACAGGAGAGTAAGAGGGTGTTTATGATGTTTCAAGTTGATTTTTTTGAGAAAGCTTTTGATTTATTTACAAATAATTTTAATTTATTTTGGTATGGGATTAAAATTACATTATTATTAGCCTTATTGGGAACAATATTTGGATTAGTTATTGGTCTTGTTTTAGGAGGGATTCGTGCCATTGCCATCGAACCTCGTGATTCGATGGGAGTTAAGGCTATAAAAAAAGTATTACATTGGATTGTGGGGTTGTATGTGTGGTTCTTTAGAGGAACGCCGATGATGGTGCAAGCAATGTTTTTATATTATGCCTTAAGACCTGTCCTTGGGTGGGATGCGATGACAGCAGGGATTGTAATTATTTCTGTGAATACGGGTGCTTATATGGCGGAGATTATTCGTTCTGGGATTCAATCCATTGATAAGGGGCAAATTGAAGCTGCACGTAGTATTGGAATGACGAGCTCGCAAACCATGAGGTACATTATTTTACCACAGGCCATCAAAAATTCATTCCCATCTATCGGAAATGAATTTATCGTTAATATCAAAGATAGTTCGATGCTAAATGTCATTGGGGTGATTGAAGTTTTCTTTCAATCACGATCAGTAGCTGGTAGTGCGATGTTATATTCAGAAACATTTTTTATTACTTGTTTGATTTATTTAGTGTTGACAACGATTACGGCGCAAATTTTGCGATTTATTGAGAAAAGAATGAATCTGCCTAAAACATCTTTTCCAGCGTCACAAACTGTACCTAATACGCTTGACTAAGGAGGATCATAGTGGAAGCGAATCATATTATTGAAATCCATCGTTTGAAAAAACATTTTGGGAATTTAGAAGTTTTAAATAACATTGAGTTTCATGTAAAAAAAGGAGAAGTTATTACAATTATTGGATCAAGTGGAAGCGGGAAATCAACTCTTTTACGTTGTATTAATTTATTAGAGAATCCAGATAGTGGAGAAATTTTATATTACGGAAAAGATATTTTAAAGGGAAATATTAATATTAATCATCATCGAACAAAAGTGGGAATGGTATTTCAAAGCTTTAATTTATTTCAAAACAAGACGGTTTTGGAAAATTGTATGATTGGTCAAACTAAAATTTTAAAACGAAGTAAAGAAGAAGCGAAAGAAAAAGCGATGTTTTATTTAAAAAAAGTGGGAATGGAGCAATTTGCAAACTGTAGTAGTACACAACTATCAGGAGGGCAAAAGCAACGTGTTGCCATTGCGCGGGCCCTTTGTATGGATCCAGAAGTGTTATTGTTTGATGAACCAACTAGTGCACTCGATCCAGAGATGGTTGGTGGTATCTTAGATGTCATGAAACAGTTAGCGGATGAAGGATTAACGATGATTGTGGTAACACATGAAATGGGGTTTGCAAAAGAGGTTAGTGATCGTGTGGTCTTTATGGATAAAGGGGTTATTGCTGAAGAAGGCACACCTGAGCAAATCTTCATAAATCCAACGCAAGAGCGTACAAAAGAATTCTTACATCGTTATTTATCTAAGAGCCTTTAGGAGAGTTATTCAGTTCATATTTTTTAATGACAGGTATGATGAAACGATCTATAAAATTCATGTTTTTGAAAATTTTAGTTCATGCTCTTGTGGATACATTCTGATAAATGTGAGATAATATGGGGGAAAGTGCAAATTATTTGTAATTTCATGGAAATGTGCTATACTAAAGTATAGAAAAAGGGTATAAAAGGAGGAATGAACATGTCAGTCATTCATGCAACAGAAGAATCATTTGCTCAAGAAATCGCAAGTGGATTAGTATTAGTTGACTTCTATGCTGATTGGTGTGGACCATGTAAAATGATTGCACCAGTTTTAGATGAATTAGCAACAGAGTTAGAAGGAACAGCAAAAATTGTTAAAGTAAACGTAGATAACTGTCCAGCAGTTGCAGCTGAATATAAAGTAATGTCAATTCCAACATTAATTTTATTCAAAGATGGACAAGCAGTTCAACAAACAGTAGGTTTCCAACCTAAAGCCTCATTATTATCATTAATTGAAGCAAATAAATAATGAAATTTTAAAAAGAGGGTACACTATGCATTGTACCTTCTTTTGTTTTATTATCAGCCATTGTCTATCTCGAAAACATCTGATTTGAGTTTGTATAATAAAGATAAAAAACAAAAAAATTAGCACTATAGTGTTGACAGTGCTAATAGAGTTTTATATAATGGTATTAGCACTTAGGGTTAATGAGTGCTAAAAGAGGTGTTTACATTGCTAACAGAACGTCAAATATTAGTTTTAAAGGCAATTGTAGAAGAGTTCATACAAACTGCACAACCAGTTGGTTCGCGAATCCTTTCTAAAAAAGAGGAATTAAACTTCTCTGCTGCAACCATTCGTAATGATATGGCAGATTTAGAGGATTTGGGATTTATTGAAAAAACTCATACATCGAGTGGTCGCGTGCCAAGTCAAAAAGGCTATCGCTATTATGTAGATTTCATCGTAAATCAAGAACCGATGGAGACAACACCAGAAGTAGGAATATTTAGACAATTGTTAGATCAAAAACAATTTGAACGTGAAACAACGATTAAAGAAGCTGTGAAGCTCTTATCGAGTTTGACTAACTACACATCGATTTTACTTGGACCTTCTAGAGATTATAGTCGAGTGAAAAAAATTCAACTTGTTCCAATCTCAGAACGTCAAGCGGTGTTTGTTTTGATTACAGATCAAGGCCATGTAGAAAGTCGAACAATTACTCTTCCAACTAATATTGATATGACTAGAATGGAAAGCATTATCAAAGCACTCGATGAGTTATTAGTAGGAGAATACATTGGACATGTTCATGAAAAATTGACAGAAAGTTTTGAACATCAATTACATGATTTTATTTCTTATAAAGAAGAAATTATGTATGCGATGCTACAACTTTTAACCCAGTCATTAAATCAACAAAATTATATTTTGAGTGGGAAGTCAAATATTTTAAAACAACCTGAATTTAACGATTTAGATAAAGCGTATCATTTATTTAATATGATTGAAGCTGATGAAATTGTTAAAGTAATAGAAGCCGACGAAGACGGCCATCAATTAACGGTTAAAATTGGACAAGAGAATGAGATTAAAGCGATGGAGAATTGTACGCTAATTACAGTTCCTTATCAGATTAGTGATCATGAATTTGGTAAAATTGCGGTACTAGGTCCGACCCGAATGGAGTATCGTAAAATTATTCCACTTCTTGAACAAGTTGCTCGAATCATGTCTGATTTATATAAATAGGAGGTGGGACGATTGAATAAGGATGCCCAATCAGTTGAGGAATTAAATGAAGAAAATGTGGAAGCTGTAGAATCAACGTGCTGCCAAGAAGAGTGTGAAGCAACAGAAACAGTTGAAACAATCTCTGAAACTGAAAGTTTAAAGCAGCAAATTGAAGAGTTAAAAGATCAATTGCTACGTAATGCGGCAGAGCTTGAAAACTTCAAGCGTCGTATGAATGAAGAACGTGCACGTGAAGTAAAGTATCGTTCGCAATCAATTGTAACAAATATTATTCCAGCAATTGATAACTTCGAACGTGCATTATCAAGTACGGTTGAAGATGAAAATACCAAAACATTTTTAACAGGATTTAAAATGATCCATGCTCAATTAGTAGATGCTCTTAAACAAGAAGGAGTAGAAGTAATCGAAGCAGAGGGTGTCGCTTTTGATCCAACAGTACACCAAGCAGTGATGCAAGAAGCTGTAGAAGGTGTAGAATCAGGAATGGTATTACAAGAGTTACAAAAAGGATATAAGCTAAAGGATCGTGTGATCCGACCATCAATGGTAAAAGTTAGCGAATAATATATATTAAGGAGGATGAATCTCTATGGGTAAAATTATCGGTATCGACTTAGGAACAACAAACTCATGTGTTTCTGTAATGGAAGGTGGAGAGGCAAAGGTTATTGCTAATCCAGAAGGAGCTCGTACAACACCATCTGTTGTTTCATTTAAAGGTGAAGAACGTCAAGTTGGTGATGTGGCTAAACGTCAGGCAATTACGAACCCAAATACAATTATGTCAATCAAACGTCATATGGGAACAAACCACAAAGTGACAGTTGAAGGGAAAGAATATACACCACAAGAAATTTCAGCAATTATTTTACAAAACTTAAAAGCGACTGCTGAAGCTTACTTAGGTGAACCAGTAACAGAAGCTGTTATTACAGTACCTGCTTACTTTAATGATGCTGAGCGTCAAGCGACAAAAGATGCTGGACGTATCGCTGGTTTAGATGTAAAACGTATTATTAATGAGCCAACTGCGGCTGCATTAGCATACGGATTAGATAAAACGGATAAAGAACAAATTATCTTAGTATATGATTTAGGTGGAGGAACATTCGACGTATCTATCTTAGATTTAGCAGATGGAACATTCGAAGTATTAGCTACAGCAGGAGATAACCGCTTAGGTGGAGATGACTTCGACCAAGTGATTATTGATTGGTTAGTTAAAGAGTTCAAATCAGAAACTGGTGTTGATTTATCAGCAGATAAAATGGCAATGCAACGTTTAAAAGATGCAGCTGAAAAAGCGAAAAAAGACTTATCAGGGGTAACTTCAGTCCAAATTTCATTACCATTTATCTCAATGAATGCCACAGGTCCTTTACACTTAGAAAAAACATTATCTCGTGCACAATTTGATGCGATGACTGCACCATTAGTAGAACGTACAATGGGACCAGTTCGTCAAGCATTAAAAGATGCAAAAATGACAGCTAATGACTTAGATCAAGTATTATTAGTTGGTGGATCAACTCGTATCCCAGCAGTTCAAGCAGCGATTAAAAATGAATTAGGAAAAGAACCTAATAAAGGAGTAAACCCAGATGAAGTAGTAGCAATGGGTGCTGCAATTCAAGGTGGAGTGTTACAAGGTGACGTTAAAGACATCTTATTATTAGACGTAACTCCATTATCATTAGGTATCGAAACAATGGGACAAGTTATGACAGTATTAATCCCTCGTAACACAACAATCCCAACTTCAAAATCACAAGTATTCTCAACTGCAGCAGATAACCAACCAGCAGTAGATATTCATGTTTTACAAGGTGAACGTCCAATGGCAAGCGATAATAAAACATTAGGACGCTTCCAATTAGGAGATATCCCACCAGCACCACGCGGAATCCCTCAAATCGAAGTAACATTCGATATCGATGCAAATGGTATTGTAAATGTTAAGGCAAAAGATTTAGGAACACAAAAAGAGCAACGTATCACAATCACTTCAGGATCAGGATTAACTGACGAAGAAATCGATCGCATGGTACGTGAAGCTGAAGAAAATGCAGATGCAGATGCTAAACGCAAAGAGCAAGCAGAACTTCGCAATGAAGCAGAACAATTAATCTTCGCAGCTAAAAAATCAGTGACTGAATTAGGGGATGAAGTAACTGCAGAAGAAAAAGCAAATGTTGAATCTGGTGTTGAAGCATTAGAAAAAGCATTAAGCGAAGGAAATGTAGATGAAATTAAAGCGAAAAAAGAAGAACTTGAAAAAGTGGCTCAAGAATTAGCAGTTAAAGTTTATTCAAAAGCAGCTGAAGCTGGGCAAGCCGCTCAAGGTGGAGCAGAATCAGGTGACGATTCAGTAGTAGACGCTGAATATAAAGAAGTATAATAAAAAAGTAAAAAGTCAAAGTCTACTATGACTTTGACTTTTTTTTATGGTATAGTTAGGAAAGTAAAAGAAGGAGGGTAAAAAGGCATGGCAAAACGTGATTATTATGAAGTCCTTGGGGTTTCAAAATCAGCAAGTGATATCGAAATCAAACGTGCTTATCGTAAATTAGCGAAACAATACCATCCCGATGTTTCAACAGAGGAAAATGCAGAAGAGAAATTTAAAGAAGTTCAAGAAGCTTATGATGTGTTAAGTGATGAACAAAAACGTGCTGCATATGATCAGTTTGGACATGCAGGAGCAGAAGGCTTTGGTGGACAAGGTGGATTTGGTGGCTTTGGAGGCTTCGGCGGTGCCGGAGGATTTGAAGACATTGGTGATATTTTTGAAAGTATGTTCGGCGGAGGATTTGGTGGCTTTGGCGGAGGTGCCAGTCGTCGTAATCCAAATGCTCCACAACGCGGAAATGATTTACAACAAGCCATTACTATTTCATTTGAAGAGGCAGCCTTTGGAACAACGAAAGAAATTTCAGTTAATCGTGAAGAAGAGTGTACGAAATGTGGTGGAAGTGGTGCGCGTTCGAAAGATGATGTGGAAACATGTTCACGTTGTAGTGGAAGCGGTCGCGTAACTGAAGTTCAAAATACGATTTTAGGTCGCGTGCAAACACAAACTGTTTGTCCAGATTGTCATGGAGCTGGTAAGAAAATTAAACATAAGTGTGATGCTTGTCATGGTCGTGGAACAGTTAATAAAACAAAAACAATTGAAGTCAAAGTTCCTGCAGGAATTGATGATGGACAACAAATCCGCTTAAGTGGACAAGGTGAAGCGGGACGTAATGGTGGTCCAAGTGGTGATTTATATGTCGCATTCCGTGTTTTACCACATGATTTCTTCATCCGTGATGGATACGATTTACGTTGTGAAATTCCAATTTCATTCTCTCAAGCGGCATTAGGAGCAGAAGTTGAAGTTCCAACGTTAAATGGTAAAGTAGCGTTGAAGATTCCGGAAGGAACTCAATCAGGGACTGAGTTTAGAGTTCGTAATAAAGGAATTAAGTACATTAACCGCGAAATGACGGGAGACTTATACGTTAAAGTTAAATTAGTCGTACCTAAAAAACTTAACCATCGTCAACGTGAATTATTACATGAATTTGATCAATTAGAAGATAAATCAGGATCAATTTGGGATAAGTTAAAAAAAGCTTTTAAATAATAATAAGGGTTGTGAGTTTTGTTCTCACAACCTTTTTTATACTAAAGATTTATAAATTTACAGAATTAAACAAAGAGACATAATTTTATGTTTGATTGATTTTGTGTTATAATTAGAAAATGAGAAAAAATAGCTATCGAGTCGAGAATTGTTATTTGATTGTTATAACAACTTGAATGGATAGTACGATAATTTAAAATGAGGTGACCATATGAACTGGTTAGAACTAAGTTTTCATACAACTCATGAGGCATTTGATTTAGTTAGCAATATTTTTATTGAAGCTGGTTCAAAGGGAGTACTAGTAGAAGACTCAAATACATTAACAGAAGCTCATGAAGATCATTTTGGTGAGATTTATCGCTTAAATCCTGATGACTATCCAACAACAGGTGTGGTTATTAAAGGTTACTTAGCGGTCACATCAGATATTGAAAATCAATTAGAGTTTGTAAGAACGCAATTATTAAATTTAAAACTGGATCATTATGACCATAATAAATTGGAGATTAAAATGTTAGATGAAGAAGATTGGGCGAATAGTTGGAAAAAGCATTATAACCCAATCGAAATCACTAAGACATTAGTCATTAAGCCATGTTGGTTAGAGCCAACAACGGATCCATCGGTCGTTGAAATTATGTTAGATCCAGGAATGGCCTTTGGTTCGGGAACACACGAAACCACACAACTTTGTCTAGAATTAATCGAAAAATATGTGAATTCTCAACAAGTTGTGGTCGATGTTGGGACAGGGTCAGGAATTTTGGCAATTGCAGCGTCAAAACTTGGGGCGAAGTCAGTTTATGCCGTCGACTTAGATGCGATGGCTGTGATTCGTGCGAAAGAAAATATTGAAATGAATCATTGTCAAAATATTTTAGTTGAAAAAAATAATTTAATTGATGGAGTAGGTGCTTTAGGGCAACAACCAACCTTAATGGTAGCTAATATTTTAGCCCCTATTATCATTAATATGTTAAGCGATGTTGAAAAAGTATTACCGGTTGGTAAAACATTTATCTGTTCAGGAATTGTCGATCATGAAAAAGACGCAGTGGTACAAGCATTAAATGCTCATCATTTTACAGTAACTGAAGTAAAAGAGAAGAATGGATGGGTTGCTATTGTGGCAATCTATAATGGTTGCAAGTAGTAATTGTAAATAGAGAATAATCAGTCATTGGAGGCAATGGAATGCAACGCTATTTTTTAAACAATACTCAATTTCAAGGGGATGGTGCCATTATTACGGGTGATGATGCGCATCATATGTCACGTGTCATGCGTATGGAGCCAGGTGATCAAATTATTGTATGTAATGAAGATAAAGCGTGTCACTTTGCAACCATTAAGCAAATGAATGGACAAGAGATTGAAGTTACATTAGACTCTGTAATTGAAGCACAAACAGAGCTTCCAATTGAAGTGACAATTGCACATGGGTTACCAAAAGGTGATAAATTTGAATGGGTCATTCAAAAGGCAACGGAATGTGGGGCTAGTGAGTTTATTCCACTTAATATGGAACGTTCAGTTGTAAAGTTAGATGCGAAAAAAGCGAGTAAGAAAGTAGAACGTTGGAATAAGATTGCCAAAGAAGCAGCAGAGCAATCGCATCGACAAATGGTTCCGACAGTTACTGATGTTTATACATTTAAGCAATTATTAGATCGAGCTTCACAATATGATGTTTGTTTATTTGCCTATGAAGAAACAGCAAAACAAGGGCAGTTAGCGCAGTTAAAGCAATCACTAAGGGAGATTCAAACGAATGGTAAGATGCTAGTAGTGGTTGGGCCTGAAGGTGGAATTAGTGAAAAAGAAGAGACATTATTACTACAATCAGGATTTAAACCTTGTGCGTTAGGGCCACGTATTTTAAGGACGGAAACGGCACCGATTTATATTTTAAGTGCCATTTCGTACGCATTAGAATTATAAAAGACAACAAGAGTATGGAAAGGATTGATTTTGATGCCAACTGTAGCATTTCATACCCTGGGATGTAAGGTAAATCATTACGAAACAGAAGCGGTATGGGAATTATTTAAAAACGAAGGTTATGAGAAAGTAGACTTTAAAGAAGTAGCAGATGTATATATCATTAATACATGTACAGTGACAAATACGGGAGATAAAAAGAGTCGTCAAGTGATTCGACGTGCGATTCGTCGTAATCCAGAAGCCGTGATGTGTGTGATGGGATGTTATGCGCAAACGAAACCAAAAGAGATTATGGATATTGATGGGGTGGATATTGTCATCGGGACACATGGTCGTGATCAAATTCCAGCCTTAGTACAAAAATATCGTGAAGAGCGTCAACCTATTTCACAAATTCAAAATGTCTTTAAAGTGGATGGATTTGAGACTTTAAATGTCACACAATTCTCAGACCGTACACGTGCCACATTAAAAATCCAAGATGGATGTAATAATTTCTGTACATACTGTATCATTCCATGGGCACGTGGAACTGTTCGTTCACAAAAACCAGAAGTCGTGATAGAACAAGTTAAACAATTAGTTGAACATGGACATTGTGAAGTAGTTTTAACAGGGATTCACACAGCTGCCTATGGAGAAGATTTAGAAGATTATAGCTTCGGTAAGTTATTACAAGACTTAATTGAGATTGAAGGATTAAAACGTATCCGTATTTCATCGATTGAGGCATCAGAAGTAACAGATGATGTCATTGCAGCGATGAAGAAATCGGATAAAATTGTAAATCATTTACATATGCCAATTCAAGCGGGTTCAGATACGATTTTAAAAGGGATGAAACGTCCATATACGTTAGCTGAGTTTGAACAAAAAGTGACTGAATTACGTGAGTTATTTGATAACTTAGCGATTACAACAGACGTGATCGTTGGATTCCCTGGTGAAACAGAAGAATTATTTAATGAAACATTAGAAACAATTAAACGTATTGGATTCTCTGAGTTACACGTCTTCCCTTATTCAGTTCGTAATGGAACACCAGCTGCACGTATGGAAAACCAAGTGCCTGAACTTATTAAGTCAATGCGTGTGAATCAATTATTAGCATTAAGTGAGCAATTAGCTAAAGAGTATGCAAGTTCATGTGAAGGGAAAGTGTTACAAGTCATTCCGGAAGAAGTCTCTCATACAAATGAAGGGTACTTAGTTGGGCATGCTAGTAACTATGTGAAAGTTGAGTTTAAAGGGACACCTGATCTCATTGGAGAGGTTGTACCAGTTAAAGTTGTGAAAGCAGATTATCCAATCTGTCAAGGGGAAATGGTTAAGTAACAGTGAATGAGAGGCGATGGCATGGATATTAAGTTATTATTTGATGTAGATTTTGATTTGAAAGTGACGGGAATCTCAACTGATAACCGTCTTGTTCAACCAGGTGATTTATTTGTCTGTATTAAGGGGTATACAGTTGATGGTCATCGCTTTGCAAAACAGGCAGAAGTTGCGGGAGCAGTTGCTATTGTTTGTGAGCAATCGATTGAAAATATAGGGATTCCACAAATCATTGTGGCAGATACAAAAGCTGAGTTACCTCGTTTAGCCCATTTAATCTTTAATAAACCGACTGAAAAGTTAAATTTATTTGGGTTAACAGGAACAAATGGTAAAACCACGACGGCCTATATTTTAGAACATTTACTAGGTGGATTTGAGGGAAATGTTGGTTACATTGGAACGAATGGAATTCGTTATGGTGAGGTATTTATAGAACCGAGAAATACCACTCCTGAACCATTAAGCTTACAACAAACGTTTAACAACATGGTTGAAGCCGGTGTTCAAAATGTAGCGATTGAAGTTTCATCACATGCATTAGAACTTCACCGCGTGGATTACTGTCGCTTTAAAGTTGCATTATTTACGAATTTAACACCCGAACACTTAGATTTCCACCCAACAATGGAAGAATATTTTGAAGCAAAATATAAATTATTTACAATGTTAACGCCGGATGGTTATGGAATTGTGAATCTTGATGACGAATATGGGATTCAACTAGTGAATCGACTTAAAGCGGCTCAGCAACGTTTCTATACGTATGCCATTGAAAAGGATGCTGACTTTAGAGCGTTAGATGTGAGGATGACAACATCTGGGACGACCTTTACTTTGAAATCACCAGTAGGTCAGTACGAAGTGAAAACACCATTACTTGGAACATTTAATGTGCATAATGCATTAGGTGCTATGGCTTCGGCTTATGCAGCGGGAATGCCAATGGAACAAATCGTCTCATTGATTGCAAAATTATCGCCTGTTGATGGTCGTATGGAGATTATTAATGAGGGACAGGATTTTACAGTTATTGTGGATTATGCTCATACACCTGATGGGGTAGAGAAGGTTTTAGAATTTGTGAATGATATTAAACAAAGTTCTGTTAAAGTCGTGATCGGTTGTCCAGGTGACCGTGATCGTACAAAACGTCCCGTGATTGCAAAATTATCTGTGGATTATGCGGATGATGTCATTTTTACAACGGATGACCCTCATTCAGAAGACCCAGTCGATATCTTAAATGAAATGACACAAGGAATGGAAGAGAGTCATTATGAAGTCATTGTTGATCGTATTAAAGCAATTGAAGCAGCGATTAATAAAGCTCAGAAAAATGATATCGTCTTAATTGCAGGTCGTGGTCATGAAAAGGTTCAATATTGGAAAAGTGGAAATATTGAATTAGATGATCGTGAAGTAGCAAAAGAAATTTTACGTAAAAAACTTCAAATTGGATAAAAAAGTGTTCCTCGATTGAGGAACACTTTTTTAATGCTTTTTCTGACGTAATTTTTTCTTGAATTTTTTAAATTGTGGGAGTAGTTTGGTCCAAGCGAAATAACCGATTGGATCGATGACGTAATCAAATTCCCCAATGAACTCAGTAAAGTCTCCGCCAAATCCCTTTTTAAAACGATATAGACCGTATAGTGGATCAGACTCGTCTGTTTTTCCGCTGATTCCAAAGAAGTCATAGATTTCATAGCCAGCTTTTTTAGCTTCGGTGAAAGCTTGCCACTGAATATAATAGTTAGGCATGAATTCACGATACACATTATCACTTGCTCCGTATAAGTACCATGACTTGTTACCAAAGTAAGTGGCAATAATTCCTGACATGGTAATGCCAGCAGGATGTTCTTCATATAATTTTTGAAGCTCTTCTTTTTGTTGCGTTAAGTTATTTAATTTATTTGCTTCAGGTTCTAATCTATTTTGAAGTTTTTGGCGTTTTTTCTCATTTAACTCTTTATTTTGAAGTTGAGTCTGTAAATTAGAAATTGATTGTTCCGTTTGCGCTAATTCTTCTTCAATATTTGCTAAAGCCTGTTCTGTATTTAATTTAGCTAAGTAAAGTTTACACATTCCATTTGGTGCTAAAGTGTCATACATGTCTTCGAAATAAGAGAGAGGACGTGTTAAGAACCCATCGCGTTCACCAGTGACACGCATAATGGCTTCAAACGTTTTTAAATCTTCACGATTTCCTTCAACAATTTCAATTCCTTTTTTCTGAGCGACCTTAATGTTATAGCGTGTTTTAGAATGGCATCCTTGTAATAAGTCTTTTTCTGAAGGGGTTAAATCTAAACGGAATGTATAACGAGGTTGAATGCTAGAATCAAAGTCTTGAGTGAATCCAAGGTGACGATAGCCTAAGTTCGTTAAAGTTTGAAGAAGTTCATTATTTGGGACAGAACCTTCAACTTTTTCCCCATCAACTGTACGATCAACATATTTAATATCTGGATCAATTTTAATAAAGATTGCTTTTTTAGATTTGGCATATTGACGCATCGCTTCTGTGAATGTTTGGAGTAGTTGAGCATCATTAAAGTCGATAATATATCCGCGTGGGACATATAAGAAAGGACGTTTGATAATCGGAAGGAAGCGAATCAGGACAAGCGCTCCGGCAACTAAGTTTCCATCTGTATCTTCTAATCCGACGGTATCGAATGACCAGTCAGGTGATTTTGATTTGAAGACTCCCCATTCGTAGCTTTGTAAAAAGTGATTTTTTTGATGGCTGGCAGCAAACGTATTAAAACGTTCTGCTGATAAATTGGTCACAAATTTCATAAAACTCCACCTTTAAGTTCTTGTTTATCAATAATATTATTATCGTTTATTATTATAACATAAAATCATTTTAATGAATTTATTTTGTTTTGTTTACAGAACCCGATATATGTTGTATAATATTACTGTTAATCGTAGCGAAGCGGAAGGAGGGTTAGTGGTGGCTAAAACTGTAGTTCGAAAAAACGAATCATTAGATGATGCATTACGTCGTTTTAAGAGAGAAGTATCTAAAGTAGGTACCCTTACTGAAGCTCGTAAACGTGAATATTACGTTAAACCGAGTATCAAACGTAAACAAAAATCTGAAGCAGCTCGTAAAACAGCTAGCAAACGTAACAAATACTAATTTTTAAATAGGTGATTTCAGTGGCATTACTCGATCAATTAAACGCTGATATGAAAGAGGCAATGAAAGCGAAACAAAAGGATCGCTTATCTGTCATTCGTATGTTAAAAGCATCTTTACAAAATGAATTAATTCATTTAGGTGTAGCAGAGTTAAATGAAGAACAGGAATTAACTGTTCTGTCACGTGAAGTTAAACAACGTCGAGATTCTTTAAAAGAATTTAGAGATGCTGATCGTGAAGATTTAGCAGAAAAAATCGAGCAAGAGTTAGTGTACTTAAATGCTTATTTACCAGCACAACTTACTGAGGAAGAGATTAAACAACTAATATCTGAAACAGCTAAAATGATTAACGCAATCAATCCATCTGACATGGGTAAGTTGATGGGTGCAATCGTTCCTAAAACAAAGGGACGTGCAGACGGTGCCCTAGTAAGTACATTAGTGAAAGCTTACTTAAACCAAAACTAAAACACACATTTATGTGTGTTTTTTTTAATGAGTGAGATATTAAGGTTCTATAATATTT
>NZ_JAMQUS010000064.1:0-1913 GCF_025594995.1 Turicibacter sp. GALT-G1 | reverse complement strand
TATGTGCGCCCGGCATGGGTATTATCTAACGGGTTAAAGTCCCGAGTACGTCCAAGTAGCGGAAAGTACATAGCCTAAGACAAGGGTGTCCTCTGCGAGGAGGAATCTGAAGGAAGTCCGTGGGCAAACTTCTGGTCTGACGAACAGGAATCACATCAGGCAGGATACAAGGATAAGACTGCATAACAAGTTAAAGTCCAATAGCTACACAGAAAAAAAATGTATGTTGTAAATGTGGCAGATAGATGGAAGGGAAGATAATACACCTTACCCGGGGAGGTCTTATATTCTATCCCAAAGGTTGACCGTGAGGTAAACATGGAATATAAGAAGTCAGCCGAGGTCGTAGTAGTGAAGAGAGTTAGTGAAAACTAAAAGGAGCGAAGGACCGAACTATTTTATCCGTTAAAGAAATGATACTTGCACCTTCCTAATTAACCATTAGGTGATAAGACACATATCTAAAAAAAAATAGATACGATGGATGGAAGGTTACGAAACTCATGGAGGTAACAAATATGAACACAGAGAATTTATTAAAACAAATCCTACACCCAAATAATCTAAACCAAGCTTATTTACAAGTTAAGCGTAATAAAGGTGCGGCAGGAGTGGATGGGATGACGATTAATGAATTGGGACACTATTTAAAAGAAAATGGTGAAGAGATAAAGGACCAAATTCGTACGCGTTCGTATCAACCTAAACCGGTGAAACGAATCGAGATTCCCAAGGCAGATGGGGGTGTGCGAAATTTAGGTGTCCCAACCGTGGTTGACCGATTCATTCAACAAGCGATGGCTCAAGTTCTCACCCCTATCTATGAAGAAAAGTTTCATGAAAACAGCTATGGATTTAGACCGGGACGATGTGCAGAAATGGCGATTATTAAAAGTCTAGAATTCATGAATGATGGGTATACATGGATTGTTGATATCGATTTAGAAAAGTTCTTTGATAAAGTCAACCATGATAAGTTAATGAGGTTGATATCAAATACGATTAAGGACGGAGATGTCATTTCACTCATCCGAAAATTCTTAGTCAGTGGAGTCATGATGGATGATGAATATAAAGAATCGGTGATTGGAACCCCACAAGGAGGCAATCTATCCCCATTACTGAGCAATATCATGTTAAATGAACTTGACCAAGAGCTAGAAGCAAGAGGGTTAAATTTTGTCCGATACGCAGATGATTGTTTAATTCTAGTGAAAAGTGAGAAGGCAGCGAAGCGAGTGATGAAAAGCATGACGAAATACCTTGAAGAAACGCTAGGTCTTAAAGTCAATGTGACAAAAAGTAAGGTTGAGCGACCAAGTGGAATTAAATTTCTAGGATTCGGTTTCTTTTGGGATAAAAATGCCTATCAGTTCAAAGCTAAACCTCACCAGATATCGATCATGAGAGTGAAAGAGAAATTAAAAAGACTCACCCGACGAAGTTGGAGTGTGAGTTTTGACTATCGACTGAAGAAACTAAAGCAGTTAATCATCGGATGGGTGAATTATTTTAAAATCGCTAAGATGAGGACGGTATGTGGAAATCTAGATAAAAATATTCGATTCCGATTAAGAATGTGTATATGGAAACAATGGAAGAAGGTTCAAACCAAATATAGAAGTTTAATGAGGTTGGGAATCGATAAGGATAAGGCGTGGGAATGGGCAAATACCCGAAAAGGATATGCGAGAGTCGCTCGCTCATTTATTTTATGTCGAACCATCACGAATGAAAGACTAAAAAGAAGAGGTCTAGTATCACTACTAGACCACTATCAAACCGTTCATATTTAGAGATAAAATAGAACCGCCGTATACGGAACCGTACGTACGGTGGTGTGAGAGGACGATGATTAAATTAATTAATTATCTCCTACTCGATTTTGTGCGCCCGGCATGGGTATTATCTAA
>NZ_JAMQUS010000063.1:0-1468 GCF_025594995.1 Turicibacter sp. GALT-G1 | reverse complement strand
ATAGCATTAATGATCTGCTCACATGCTTCCTTAGTCAAATTGAAATAATTAATCCAAAATTTTGTGTTAACTAAAAATCTTTTAAAATTAAGTGTTTCCTCGGACACACACTTATTATAGCATATTTTCTGTATGTTTCCTCGGACACATTAATCAATAAAAAAAGGCACATAATTGTGCCTTTCTAGTGAAAATCTTTCTCTCTTTTTGAAAATACATATTTCCATTTTTCAATTTGTTCTTCCGTTAAACTTCCATCTTCAATTTGAGAAGTAACAAGCATTGGTCCACAGATAATATCGTATAAATTTCTATCACGATCAATAATTAGCCTATTTGGTTTTAACTCTAAAAATTTACCATCTTCATTACAAACAATTGCTACATCATGATAATAAATAACTTGAATATAGCCACCAACTAAACTTTGTAATTCTGCTAAATCTCCTTTTATATCTTTTACCACTGGTTCACTATCATTACCTTCAATATAAATTACTTTCATACCTTATTCCTACTTTCTTTATCAACTTAATTATATTATAACTCACTCACTCACTCGTTTCAAGCATAAAATATTAATATTTGCATTTTTTTAAAAATAAAAAAAAGTTAATTAGCTGACTACTAATTAACCCTCTGCTTTTTCTATCTCCCAATGCCACTCTATCCTAGAAAGCATATATTCAAATACTTGTTCATTAATAAAATTCTCTTTTTCTATCTCACTCATTCCCTCAAAATCACTCTCATAAAATTCTAAATAATCTTTAGATTCAGACCTAACATATCCAGTATGCACTTCTACTTTAACAACTATCTTTCTACCACTTTTCGCAACTGACTGACATGGATCGCCTAAAACCTTATAGAACTTATTCCACGTTTCTTTTGATCCAAAACGCTGACCTTGTTCAATATTTCTAATAGCATTTATTGAAATTCCAGTTTCTAATGATAAATCTTTTTGAGTAAGTTTCATTTTTTTTCTCGTCTTAATTAACCATTGTCTTAACTGCTCTCGTTCCAGGTTAGTCTTATTCACTGTAACACCTCATTATATTTTAGATATGCTTATTATATACCTCACTCACTCACACGTCAATAAACTAAAATAGAAAAATAAAGACAAAATTCAGAAGAATTGTGTCTAAAGCTTATTACAAAATCTTTCTAGTTATTTGCTAAAACTCTCACTATACTAGTAATTTTGTTTTTTCAATTTTTTATGTAGCAAAACGCTACATAAAAACTATATTTTTTTTATTTTTTATGTAGTATTTTACTACATCTATAATATATTTTTTTATTTATATATATTTTTTTTATAATTATTTTTCATTTAAAGTGATATAATAAATATATCCAAAAACATTTATATAAAATGAGGTGTGATTTTGAAACTAACAGAACAAATAGAAATTAACAAAGATGTAATCGACTACATAAATTCTTTAACTAAAACTGG